>JASFSK010000193.1:0-7842 GCA_050114455.1 Desulfobacterales bacterium
AAATGCCTAAAATTAATGAAACGCTTTTGGATCTCGTCCAATATTTTGAATTTATCCCTGAAATCCGTTGGGTGTTTGAACCTTTGAACCCGGAACCCTTGAACCCCTGAACGCTTACTTAATACTACCTAATGTTCGGCCTGAAAAGACCGCTGGGTCTGAAAATCAGCAGACCAAAGAAAACAATCCAGACAAACAGGGGTCTCAAACCCACCAGGGTGTCCGGCAAATAAGCCACAAATAGGGTTTCGCCCACCCCCACGATATACCCGGCAACAATAGCGCCCCACACATTTCCAACTCCGCCGAGCACTGAGCAGATAAACGCATTGACCACCAGAATAATTCCCATACTGCATTGAACCGAACCGAATTTGATCCCCCAAATCAACGCCGCCACACCGGCCAGAAAAGAAGACAAAATAAAGGTTATGATAATGACCCTCTCGGTGTTGACCCCCATGGTGTTGGTAGTTTCGGAATCGTAGGACATGGCCCGCATGGCGGCTCCGGTCTTTGTGTATTTTACGAAGTAGAGCAAAAGCCCACCGATAAAGAGAGTCAAAATCAAAATGACAATTGTCTTTTTGAATACGATCAGTTCGCCCAGCAGGATGGCTCCCCGAAAAAATTTTGGCACCGGGAACTTTTTCAATTTATCGGTCATCAGCATGATAAACAGGGTGCGGATCCCGATGGATGCTGCCAGTGAAGTAATAAAGAGCGTAATCATGCCAGCCCCCCGCAAGGGCTTGAATGCAATTCGCTCGATGAACAGGCCGATGAGAATCGACCCGGTAATTGCAGACAGACATCCGGCCCAGAATGGAAGTTCCCAAACGACCGTTACCAGGAATGCAGCCATGGCACCGACCATCATAACTTCGCCGTGGGCGAAATTAACCAGGCCGATCAGTCCGAATGTCATGGTATATCCGGCGGCCATCATTGCATTGAGGCTGCCCCAGCCCAGTGAGTTGATCAGCTGCTGCAAAAAATAGTTCAACGCTCTCTTCCTCCGACGGGCGTATCAGCCCTGATGTTGCAAACCTCGTCCTGTTGTTTGGGCAACGTGATGCACTTGGTCGTCAATTTGGTTCACTTTATGGCAAAATAGTTTTGCTACCAAGACACTTAAACAGTTTTCAGCCGAAGGTTTACCTTTGAGTCTGAGTGCTTTCGTGGCAAAATTTTCCGGTTCATTTGGGGCGGGGTCAATCGAAACCAAGATAAATATCAACAATGTTGCGGTCTTTAAGCAAATCCTGTGGTCGCCCCTGATGCACAATGGCCCCATTTTCCATGACAAATGCGTAGTTTGATATTTCCATCGCCAGCCGCGCATTCTGTTCCACCAAAAATATCGAAAAGCCCGCTTTGTTGATCTGAACAAGTGTATCGGTGATCATTTCAACGACGATCGGCGCCAGTCCGAGGGAGGGCTCGTCCAACAGGAGCAGCCGCGGCCGGGTTATCAAGGCGCGGGCAATCGCAAGCATTTGCTGTTCGCCACCGCTCAGGGTTTCAGCCAGTTGTTGGCTGCGTTCCTGCAGGCGCGGAAACAAACTGTATATCCACTTTAAATTTCGACGAAACTCGTCTTTGGTCTTGAGCAGGTATCCTCCGACGACCAGATTCTCAAGCACGGTCAGATTGCCGAAGGTGTTCCGGCCCTCAGGGCAATATCCAACCCCAAAAGATGCGATACGATACGGCGGCAGGCCGCTCATATCCCGGCCGCTGAAAAGAAGCTGCCCCTGCCAGGGTTTGAGTTGGCCGATGATCGTTCGCACAATGGTGCTTTTACCGACTCCGTTGGATCCGAGCAGAGTTACGATGTCGCCCTCTGAGATGTGAAGATCGATGTCTCGCACCACCGTTTTTTTGCCGTAGCCGGTTGTCAGGCCGCTCATTTCCAGTAGTCGTGAATCGTTCATGCGGCGCCTTTCCCCAGATAGGCACGAATGACTTCCGGATCATGCCGGATCTCTTCGCTGGAGCCTTCTGCAATGAGGGAGCCGTTGTTCATCACCGCGATGGAATCGCAAAGATTCATGATTACTTTCATATCGTGTTCGACCAGAATGATGCTTAATTCGTATTCTTGCCGCAGCTTCAGTAAAATATTGGACAACTCGGCCTTCTCCGGTTGGGTCAAACCGGCCATGGGTTCATCGAGCAAGAGCACACGCGGATTTAGGCACATGGCAGCCGCAATGCTGACTTTGCGCTGCAAGCCATAGGGCAGTTCATCGCTGTATTCATCTTTGAGGTGATCGACACCCAGCTTGGCCAGATGCTGAATTGCCTGCTGTTCGAGTTCTCGCTCCTGACGTCGATAACGTCGGGTCTGTAATATCGCACTGAGCATATTGTAGTTGTAGGCCGGAAAAAAGGCGGTCATCATGGTTTCCAGCACAGAGCGATTTGCGAGCAGCTTGACGGTCTGAAATGTGCGGGCCACCCGCTTGCGGGTAACAAAATCGGGTCTTCGGCCGGTAATATCTTCCCTGTCAAGCAGTACGCGGCCATCGGTGGGTTTATAAAGCCCGGAGATGAGATTAAAGACGGTGCTCTTACCCGCGCCGTTGGGTCCGATCAGTCCTTTGAGCTCACCCGATTCCAAAGCAATACTGAAATCGGAGACAGCCTTCAGTCCGCCGAAGTACTTATTCAGCTGAATGAGCTGAAGTATAGTAGCTTTATTTTCAGCTACCGCAAGACGTCCAGGCACCGTTTATTTTCCTCCAATGAATTCATCGTCCGTTGCCAATTAAATAACAATAGTCAAAAGACAAATATCAAACAAATTACAATGACCTAAATTAAATTTTCAAAATATTGACAAACTCACAAAAAAATCCGCTAGGGCGTCATGCCCCTGCCTTTGCAGGGGCAGGCTCTGCGAAGGCAGGCATCCAGAAATAGTTTAAACTATTGGATTACCGCCTTCGCGGCAATGACATCAAAGAACTTTTTAAGGCTTTTTACAAAACCATTAATTGGTTCTGGATGTTATTTGAAATTTGGATAATTTGGCATTTATTTGCAATTTGATGCTTGTTATTTGTTTATTCCCGCAGAGCTGACATTTTCTTTTCTATCCAACCAGGTTATTCAGGTTAGCACCGTCACATCAAAAGCGCTGTTTTATTTAAAAGGCATGGTTTCAATTCCCTGCGGGGTAAAACTCTCGTAGGACTGAAAATCGTAAAACTCGCGTTTACCGTTTTTAACCACTTTCCAAATCTGACCTTTGCGGGGCCAGCCTTCTTTGGTAAAGCTGAAGGCCTGGGTTGTCGCCGCAAACTTGACCTTCAACAGGGCATCACGCGTTGCCAGACGTTTTTCGGCCAGACTGGCCTTGTCCCACCAGGCGGACCCATTTTCCTTGATGACGGACTGGATCGCTTCAGTCATAATCATCAATGCGTCGTAGCCCATGGTTCCAAATGCACCCGGATCATCGTTGTGTTTTTTTCGGTAGGCGACCACGAACTTTTCCGCCATTTGCGGTAAATCGGGCTGGTCGGCATGAAAATGGGTGGAAAAAATCATTCCTTCGACAGCATCCCCCCCAACATCGGTCAGGGCGGTTGTATCGACACCGTCGGTGCCAATAAAGGGTAGATCGATGCCGATATCACGTGCCTGTTTGGCGATGGTCGGGGCATCCTGGGGCCAGGTCGGCAGAATGATGGCTTGAATCCCCAGTTTTTTTGCCTGGGATTTCAGGCGTGTCAGCTGGGCGGCGTAATCCGTATCGCCGGTTTGATAGGTTAGCACGAGAGGTACGGGATTTTTTTTGCCGGTAAAATGTTTGGCAAAATGAATAAAATATTCGGTCAGCTTTGTACCATAGGCACTGGCGATATCTTTGAAGATGGCAAAGGTGTTGTAGCCGAGCTTCTCGACCACGTATTTTGCTACCGCTCGACCCTGATCGTTGTCCGGACCGGGCGCCATGAACATGAATTCGCTGATTAATGGTATTGTCGGGGTGGTCCCGCCGATGTCCGCATAGGGTGCTTCGGATTTTGCGAATACTTCACCCGCCGCCGTTGCAAAAGAAATATCGTTGCCGCCGATACCGGCGATCACTTTTTCATTTTCCAGCAATCGGTGGGCCTTGGTAGCAAATACCGCCGGGTCCGAACCGCCGTCAACAATTACCACTTTAACCGGATACCCCTCTATACCGCCGCTGTCGTTCAAAAGAGATTCGGCCACCTCGATCGTATGTTGATTTTCAATCCCCATTTCGGCAGCCTCCCCTGTCAGCTCGACAATAGCGCCGATCTTGATCGGTTCTTTGGCCGAAACGGCCGAAACGGCCGTCAATCCGATGATGAGACCAATCACTAAAACTCCTGTCATCCATTTACTCGTTCTCATTTTTTTCTCCTTTCTTTCAAAACGTTTCAGCATATTTTTCAAGTTCCCAGTCGGACACCTGCTGAATATAGGTTGTCCAGGCAAAGCGCTTCATTGCCAGATATTCATCGATAAAGACGTTGCCCAGTAGCTCCCTAAAAAATGGATCGCAAGCCAATGCACCGGCTGCTTCACCGAGGCTTTCAGGCAACCGTTCGATTCCCTGCTTTTGTTTTGCTTCATCCGGCAGGTCGTGGGGATCCCCGCTGACGGCGTCGCCCGGATCGATACGATGGTTCACACCGTCCATTCCCGCAGCCAGCACAGCCAGAAGTGCCAGATAGGGATTACCGGCGGCATCAGCCGGCTTATATTCAATGTTAAAGGACTTCTTTTCGCTACCCTTGATTCCGGTGACAACCCGAAGGGCAGCCTCACGATTGTCATAGCCCCAACAAGTATATGCCGAGGCCCAGTTGTGGGGCAAAAGTCGCTTGTATGAGTTTACCGTCGGTGCAGTAAAGGCGCAAAGCGCCTTGAGATGTTTTAAAATGCCACCGATGAAATGACGCCCAAACTCGGAAAGCCCCATCCCCGCCGAGGGGTCATAAAAAAGGTTTTTCCCGCTCTGCCAGAGGCTGAAATGCAAGTGGGCACCGCTGCCGGCAAGATGCGGAAAAGGCTTCGGCATAAAGGAAGCAATCGTCCCGTGTTTGAGTGCAACCCCCCGGCAGGTTTCTCTGAAGCGCACCTGGTTATCGGCGGATTGAAGTGCGTCGTCATAGCGATAGACGATTTCAACCTGTCCGCGCCCGTATTCAGGGTAGTATTTTTCGACGGTCAGCCCCTGCCTTCTGAGTGCGCGGATAATGTCCCGCACGATCTCGTGCTGTTCGTTCATCCCCTTGGTTGCAAAACAGAGGCTCTCGTCAAACGGGATCAGGCCGCCGGAGTCATCCCGCTTTAGCAAATAGAATTCGTTTTCAAAAGCGGATTTTACTTCATAGTCCAGGGTCTTTAAGAAGTCTTTCAACAGAGTGCGGCTGCACAATTCGCTGGGGCTGCCATCCTCCTTGTTCAAGAAATCGCAGATCATCATGGCCGAATCGGAGACATACGGCAGGATGCGGAAGGAGCCGAGGTCGGGGATACCGAGGATCTCGCCAACGCAGCCAAAGCGAGTTTCCGGCGTAAGGTCGTCCAGAACGCTGAAAAAAGGCATGGCAATGGCAAAAGGATGGCCGCTGTCGAGGTCTCCCTCCAGGGCCTCGGCTGTCGAAATGTAACTTCGGATCACGCCCTCATTGTCGATGTAAACGAAGCGAATCATTTCGATATTGTTTTCACTGACCATCGATAAGACTTCTTTTTTGGTCATCTATCCCCTCCCGTTTTCTTCACCAGACTGCCAAATATACGATATAAAACGCAGCATGCCAGAGACACAGGCGCCGGCCCTGAAATTATGTATCCAGCTTAAATCATTTAAACGAATGTTACTTCATCACCGTTACCGACATA
Organism: Desulfobacterales bacterium; assembly: GCA_050114455.1. GTDB lineage: Bacteria > Desulfobacterota > Desulfobacteria > Desulfobacterales > JAFDCJ01 > JAFDCJ01. The sequence continues at coordinate 5,896 of JASFSK010000193.1, forward strand.
CGAATTTCTTTTCGGATACCACAAAAAAAGCCTCCAGAGAAACTTCCTCGTTTCCTGGAGGCGATCTATCGGCAGCTTGAGAAATACAACCGTATTCATGGCTTTCCCTCGTCCTGATTAGGGACCTGATGCTGGCAATCAAAATAAAAGGTATTTGGAATGGAGAATTCCCCCGAATGGATTTGAAACCTCAGCGGCCGCCATCAGAGATGGCCCGGACACCTTTCAGGGGCCATCCGCTTACCCCCGGTTTTGTTGGTGGTCACTGGTTTGGGGATAATACAAACGGATTCAATTTGTGTCAAGGATAGATGTTAGCTAACCAACGTCCTGACATCATCCGGTGTCATACCATCGATTCCCAGGTTCTCGACCGTGAGACCTTCGCTGAAGTAATCCACATCGGTCATGACAGAGGCAATTCGGATAACGGCATCCACTTTGGGTGTCGGCACATCCCACATACGGCCGATCGATGACCAGGGTGCCAGTCCGAAAGGCAGATCTTCGGTTAAATAGCGGGTATTGACGGAGGTCGGAGCCAACATGGCGGGATCGCCGTGTATCGGGCTTTGTCGCAGAGTTTCAGACAATGTTTTCTTTTCGAGGGCATAGCTTGCATACAAATTTTCAAATGCGTTTTTAAAGGCAATTCCATCGCCGCTGATCGTTTCGAGCAGTGACATGCGCTCGGCATCCATACCGAGCATCACTTTGCACACCGATTCGGTGGCACCGTCCGCATAGAGATTCCAGCCATTGCCGACGGTTGCTTCTATCCGTCCGGCATTGAACAAGACCAGGGGAGGATGAACGATGGGGTTCAGGTTGTTGATGCTGGTCGTCCAGACATTCTCGGCCGCCGTAAATTGGGGAAATACGGGATGGATCATATTGATAAATTCGCTGGTCCGGCGGGCCGGCAAGGCGGCCGCCGGCAAATGATTCTTGATACCGAAACACGATACTTCTCCAGGCCTGTTTGCACGGGTCGCATAAAGCAAGGACATGGTCTCCACCGGTGTCACCCGGGTGGACACGCCAAGCTCCTGCATCCATTTTTTGAATCTCAGACCCCCGAAGTTGGAAGTAAACACGATAAACTGACCGTCTTCGAAGTGGTTGGCCAGCGCTTTGCTGAAGGGTTCATGCGCATAAGCCGAGCCGCCGATGATAATGATGTCAACACCCTTGATGGCCTTTTCCAGATCGGTTGTGATCATATTCAGCTTTGCAAAGCCATTGCCGGCGTCACCGCTCAGTTCAATGCCGCCTTTTTTCTCGATTGCGCGAAGATTATGCTCAAAGTCGGTCACCTCGGCTAGATTGACGGAATATCCTTTCAAGGAGATGTCTGCGGCGTAAGCCTGCCCCGAGTTTCCGGTTCCAAGGATTGCAAACTTGGGGCGTTTCATTGATTTGGTCATGAGCTGATTTTCAGATAATCTTGAGTGTATTTTTTAAGTTTTTTCTCATTTAGTTCAACGCCCAAACCGGAACCCGATGGGACCGTGATCCGGGCCTGGGCGATGTTTTCCCCGAAGTCGGTGATATCGTCCGACATTCTCAGCACCGAGCCATAGGCATGACCGCAATTCATAAGATTGCTCAATGTACAACCCAGCTGAAGAGACGCCGCCTGGGTGACCCCGAATTCAAGCATGCTATTCATCAGACATTTGAGACCGAATCCATCGGCCATCGCGGCGATCTGCTTGGATTTGTAAATACCGCCGTTTTTGGAGACCTTGATACTGAAGACATCCACCGCCCGTTCCCCAATAAGCGTAGCCGCATCCTTGATCGTAGATAGACTCTCATCGGCGCTGACTGGACAGGGAGCACGGTCACGAATACGCTTGAGGCCTTCAATGTCCCAGCGTTTGATCGGCTGCTCGAGCAAGTCGGGCCGATTGCTTCTTATTCCATCAACAAACGCCAGAGCTT
>JASFSK010000194.1:0-7804 GCA_050114455.1 Desulfobacterales bacterium
TCCAGTTGAGCTTTCAGGTCTTGTAACGCTTGCCGGGTCGGTCATGCAGGGAACGGACTCTGTCCGGGTACCCCAAGGTGCAGATTGTAACAGTATTGCCGCTTTTGCCTATGCCGAGTCTGAATTGACAGCACCTAGAGCCGTGATGGGAATGCTGGGGGTCGATGGCCGAGAAGTTATGCGTAGACGTTTCAGGGATGATATTCTGACACTCACATTACCTTCACCTCTCTTCTTTCAGATGGAAGAAGAGGCAGACGACTGCGTTTTTCAGATCCCTTCATGGGAGAAATTAGTTGGCGTTGATATCAAATAAATTAGGGGGCCAACCTTTATATTCAGTGGACGTAAAAAACCGCGCCGCTGGTTGAGATGTCACAAATACCATCTGCGTAGAATCTAAAAAATATCGTCCTCAAGTAAAATACAGATTGCTCTATTAATCGGTATGTCATTAACTATAAATTTTTTTTGGTACTCGGTCTTTTGGGAAACTGAGCAAAATAGTTGAACTCTCGCTATCCAATCGGCATCTATAAAGAAATATCAACCTGTAACAGGATCCAACAATCTTGTCTTGTATGAAACATTGAAGAACTTTGTTGGTTACGCAAAAAATTTCCGAATTTGTCATGCCGGTCCCGGATCAAGTCCGGAATGACGGATCCGGCATCCAGAATTTTATGAAGTTTCTGGATTCCGGCCTTCGCCGGAATGACGTTATAATGAAAAGAATTAGGAAAATGACTAAAGTAACAATAGCCTACCTTCTTAAACGGGCAGCCTTTAAGTTCCCGGACCGGGAAGCAATCATATCCGAATCCGGGAGATGGACCTTCCAACAATGGGAGCAGAACTCCAACAAGCGGGCGCATGCTTTTGCCAGACATGGGATAAAAAAAGGAGATCATGTCGCCACACTATTCTTGAATGGCAATGAGGTGCTGGAAACATTTTTGGCGCTTTTAAAGCTCGGTGCCATTATCGTGCCACTCAACGCCCGACATTCATCAAAAGAACTGCGCTATGTTATCGATCATTCAGATGCCTCAGCAATAGTTTTTTCCCATGAATTTGAATCTATCATTGGGGAAATAAAAGGTGAGTTACCAAAAATAACTCAGTATTTTTTCTGCGGGATTAACGGCCCTGATGACATGGTTGAATTTGGAGAAACCTACGAGAATGAATCCGGGGATAACTTTAATACTGAAATAGAGGAAAGGGATATCGCCTTCATCCTTTACACAGCCGGGACTACCGGCCGGCCGAAAGGAGTGCTATTATCACACTCCAACTGGATTTGGACAGCGACAAACGCGATTTTTGACGCCGATGTACAAACTGGGGATCGCGCGTTGCTGGTTTTCCCTTTATATCATGCCGCTGCGATTCAGATACTGACGGTGAATTTATACATGGGGTGTTCAAATGTAACGATGAAATCCTTTGATCCGAAAAGGGTGATGGAGTTAATAGAAAAGGATCAGAAAGCAACCTCACATGCAATCACCACAGACGACTGGCTGCACACCGGAGATTGTGGAAGATTGGATGAAGATGACTTTCTATATATTGTGGATCGAAAGAAGGATATGATCATAACCGGAGGTGAAAATGTTTACCCGCGTGAGATCGAGGAGGTATTATACAGGCACCCAAAAATATTAGAGGCTGCGGTAATCGGTCTTCCTGATCCTGTATGGGGAGAAAAAATTCATGCGGTAGTGGCCCTGAAAGATGGCGAGTTGTTAAACGAGCAGGAAGTAATAAATTACACCAGGGAAAATCTGTCGAGTTTCAAAAAACCAAAATCCATAAGATTCGTTGATCGGCTTCCAAGATCTTCGACAGGCAAGGTCTTGAAATATGTCATTCGGGAGCAAGAGAAAGACAGTTCTTAATCAATTTTCAGTTACAAATATTATTTGGGACAAAGTATTAGATTAAAATCTTTCAGGAGGCTGGGGTTTTTTCCACAATATTGACGCATCTGACAACTGTCTTGTTGACAGATAATTAGCTGTTTCACAAAATTTTTCAAATCAGAAAGGAGACCCACAATGCCCAGCAAGGAGTATAAGACCATACTTGAACTTTTGAATTCAATACCTGACACCTCAGGACTTTCGTTTGAAGAGCGCCGCTCGGGGTTTGAGACACGGGCTTCTCAACTGCCAATTGCAGAAAGTGTATCTTTTGAAGCGGTATCTGTTGAAGGTATTCCTGCCGAATGGATAGTTCCTGAAGGGACTCCCGAGCAGAATGTTTTGCTTTATCTACACGGCGGGGCTTATTGCATCGGATCACTCAATACGCATCGTGGTATGGTTTCACATATCGCCAAGGCTGCAGAGACAAGGGCGCTTTCAATTGATTATAGATTGGCCCCCGAAAATCCTTTTCCAGCTGCAATCGAGGATTCGATCTCTGCCTATAAATGGCTACTTTCCCAGGGTATTGCTGCCAGGAGTATTATCATTGCCGGAGATTCGGCCGGAGGCGGGCTAACTGTCTCGACGATGGTTTCATTGAGGGAAAATTCGATACCGTTACCTGCAGCGGCTGTACTCATTTCGCCGTGGGTGGATTTGGCGCTAACCGGTGATTCTATAATTTCCAAGGCGGATATTGATCCTTATGTTACGAAAGAAGAATTATTGAAATGGGCCAGAGCATATATGGGTGATTCCGACTTGCGAACACCCCTTGCATCACCCCTATACGCTGATTTAAGCGGTTTACCACCAATGTTGATTCAAGCGGGTACTGCTGAAATCTTACTCGATGATGCAATCAGAATGGCTGATCGCGCCCGGAAAGACGGCGTGGATATCACTTTAAATACAGCTGAGGACATGTGCCATGTCTGGCATGTTTTCTCATCTATGCTGCCTGAAGCAATGGAGGCTAATGAAGAAGTAGCTCGGTTTATGCGGAAGCATTTGGGGGAATAATTTTAAGAAACCCAGAATTTTAAAATTTCGTCTCAACAGGCATGATATATATTCCTCTGGTCTCTCGAACGGAAATGCTGTGGCTTGCTGCTATGAAAATCAATATCTCTATCTGCTGACAACGTTGAGATACTCGAAACAGATTTGATTTTTATCTTGAAAATTTCGTTTTATCTCGATTTTTTAGCCGGTAAACAGCTTCTGTTGTTAGCACCTGTTCGCCTTCGATCAACAGTCGGATTGCTTGAGTAACTCGATCATAAGATTCATGTAACCGATGCATAAGCTCAATTTCGGAGATCTCTTCCCACTCTCCCCCATCATGAAATCTAAACTCGTACTCCGGCATTGAAAACATCATCATCCGTCTCCGGTCTCTTTTATCAATATACAATCACGGTCATCGATACGTTAGCGCTTCTGACTTTTATTCAATTTATACTTAAGTAAACTGATTCTTTATGTAGAAGTCAAGAAAATTATATATAATTAATACAATAAGTTAAATAATATTAATTATATAATGATTTTGTGAGATCCAATGAATTTGTGAAACTGACTTAATTGGGTTCAGAAAAAAACTAGGAAAAACACCATATATTTGGCGAATAAAAATAACGACTTTAAAATTAGAGAAATAAATTTATAATCAGGCAGGGGATAATTCTGTGCTGGAAAGGTAATAAGCCCAGTGTAACTTAGCCTATTCTCAAATTGGTTTCAAAATAAAATATGTACCCGTTTTTTGCCAGAATAAAAACAGCTTCCGGAGAACTTCTTTTTATCATAGCGCTGGCATCATCGACAATATTTTTGGCAGTATTTTGAGATACTCCCCGATCTTAACCCTTGACCTTCCAAGCTGTTTTATCTATTAGTAAATTTATACAAGGCATATTAGTTCATTCCGTAATCGTTTAAAAACCTTAATCAGGGAGCCCATTCATGACTCAGAAAGGTTTTAAACGCAAATTAACCTCGATTTTCAACGCCGATGCCGTCGGCTATAGCCGATTGATGGGTGATGATGAAGCGGCGACTGTCCGAACCCTGACTTTCTTTCGCAGTGTAATTTCAACCCTGATCAAACAACACAATGGGATTGTCATAGATTCTCCCGGAGATAACCTTTTGGCTGAGTTCATCAGCGTGGTGGACGCTGTCCAGTGCGCAGTGGCAGTTCAAAAGGAGATTAAAGCCCGCAACGGCGAGTTACCAGAAAATCGAAGAATGCTGTTTCGTATCGGCATCAATTTAGGCGATGTAATTCAGGAAAAAGACCGGATCTATGGTGATGGCGTCAACGTCGCCGCAAGATTGGAAGGATTGGCTGAACCTGGGGGTATCTGTATCTCTAAAACTGCTTTTGACCATATTGAGAGCAAGTTGCCTTATGGATACGATTTCATAGGCAATCAAACGGTCAAAAATATCGCAAAGCCGGTCGGAGCTTACCGGGTCTTAATGGAGCCGAGGGTCACGGTTGCAGGTAAGCTGGTTAAATATAAAAAATCACCAGTGAAGCGGATGTACATTCTTGTAGGGATTGCGGCGATGATTGCATTGGCAGTAGCTATCGGAACCTGGCAATTATACAGCCGTCGTCCAACAATAGAGCCTGCATCTGTGGAGAAGATGGCCTTTCCCCTACCTGAAAAACCATCTGTTGCCGTGCTTCCTTTCAACAATCTTAGTGATGATCCTGCACAGGAATATATTGCCGATGGAATAAGCGAAAACATCATTTCAGCACTTTCCAAAATTTCGGAAATGTTCGTCATTGCCAGTAGTTCTACCTTCACATATAAGGGCAAGTCAGTGAAAGTCCAGCAAGTTAGCGAGGAACTCGGTGTTCGATATGTGCTGGAAGGAAGCGTCCAAAAAGCTGGAAACCGTGTAAGAGTTACTGCCCAGCTTATAGACGCGACCACAGGGCACCATCTCTGGTCTGAAAAATACGATCGCGAACTGCAAGACATCTTTGCCCTTCAGGATGAGATTACCCATAAGATCATTATCGAACTTCAGGTGAAACTAACCGAAGGAGAACAAGCCCGAGTAAGCCACAAATCGACCACCGATTTGGAAGCCTGGAGTTATGCGGTCAGAGGTCTGAAGCTTTTTGAACGCGCCTCTAAGGAAAACAATATGAAGGCAATGGAACTTTTTGAGCGTGCAATAGAACTCGACCCCAATTATGTATGGGCGTGGGTACGGCTCGCCTGGACTTATAGAGTCGCCTCTCTATGGAGCCAATCCCCTTCCGAATATTTTAGAAAGGTAGTCGAAATTTCCAAAAAAGTTTCGGTCCTGGACGACTCCGATTCAGACGTGCACGCCCTGTTAGGAATTGTTTATCGATGGCAGGGGCAGTATGAGCAGGCAATCATTGAAGGGGAAAGATCTCTTGAGCTCGGGCCTACCAATGCTCAAGCGCATGTTCTTCATGCAGTTTCTATGAATGCTGTTGGCAGATTCAATGAGGAAATTGATTTAGTTAAAAGGGCCATGCGCCTTCACCCCTATTATCCAGCATACTATCTACAATGGCTGGGGGTAGCATACCGTATGACAGGACGCTATGAAGAGGCGATAACAGCATACAAGCAACTGCTGGACCGCTCTCGAAGGGGTGAATTTTCAAGTGTAGGCGTACACCTATATCTTGCTGATGTTTATGCGGAATTTGGTAGGGAGAAGGAGGCTAAGTACCATGCGGCGGAGGTGCTTAAGATAAGGCCGAAATTCTCCTTAGAGAGCGTCAATAAAGTATCCACCTTCCAATATAAAAACCCGGTTTATTTGGAACGTCGACTCAATGCCCTTCGAAAGGCTGGAATACCCGAATGAGTATATCTATATATCTATTTTGAAATAAAAGGCGTTGATGGCTCCAACACATCGCAACTGAATCTAAATTGCAGATATCATTTGATGGAATCTGCAAAAAATTGGCTTCTCAAAGGACTGAAATTGTAAACTTGCACGTAACCGCTTCGCGATAGCCTTCCCACAAGTTTCTAAGGGCAAGGGGCAAGCCTTCAGTCTCTATCAAACATTTTTCTATAAAAACCGGCATATCGACCGGCTGAAATCCGTAAGATATTTAAAATATATCCCATGGCAGGCAGGGTGATCTCAGGAAAGGATCACCCTGAATCATTTTAGGCGCACAGATTTTCAATCCACTTTTTTTATTCGATAGTATCCCAACGCACCGATACTGTCGGCCGAAATAACTTTCGCAGCTTGAGAAATTTTCATGGTTTGCCTCCTTTGTGTTTTTGGGTTTGACATTCTTAAACGGACTGGGGTAAGCATAATGTATTCATTTCATATCTGAATTTAGTTTAGGCTGAAACGAACAATACATAATTTTCATACCAGGCGATGTTTCGCGGAGGAACTACAGACAATTTGTTCAAAATCGTTCGATCCAAAATGGGATGCAGTCAACCATTTGAACCATTATGAAGGAGAAAGAAATGAACTTACAAAAAGTTAACGATCGAATCTGGATGTCATTTTTTTTGGTCGTCATAGCGTGGTCATTGATAGGCTGTGCCACTTCCCAGGATCAAATGTCAAACACAGAAACCAAACAGGCACCCCCCGTTTCTGTTGCACCCAATCCGAATGTTTTGCGCGTTGGGATATCCACCAACGCTCCGCCATTGATATTTAAGCAAGGTACTGAAATTGTGGGATTGGAGGCCGAACTTGCTAAAAAATTCGGCGACTATCTGGACAGGTCAATCGCTTTCATCGAACTGGATTGGGAGGATCAGATCCCGGCCCTGCTGGCAAACAAAACGGATATCATCATGTCGGGCATGTCCATTACCAAAATGAGACAAGTCCGTATTGAGTTCAGCAGACCGTATTTTCGAACGGGTCAAATGGCGTTGACCAGCAACAAATATCTCAAAATGATCCCCCAAGGCTATTACGGGATTCGAGGGATGTCGATTTTATCGAAGTTCGGGGTGGTCAAAGGCACGGTCGGTGAAACATTCGTGCAACAAAATTTCGGTCAAGCCAAGAAAATAGTCCCTTATAAAACATCGGAACAGGCTGTTGGTGACTTATTGAAAGGCAGGATTGATCTGTTTATCCATGACGGGCCGATCATCTTTATGCTGGCCGCAGAAAATGAAACCAAAGGGCTCGCAAAAGTTCCATTCCTTTTGTCGGAAGAATATCTGGCGTGGGGAATCCGAAAAAATGATGTCGAATTGCTGGAGGCCGCCAATAATTTTGTCGATATGATGATTAGAGAAGACAAATTGGATCCTATCATCAACCGCTGGATCCCTTTCAAATATTAAGCCTGTGTAATGACATAGTATTCATATGTCGCATCCCCAATTGATCGTAAACAAAGTGAGGTCGTGTTTTTATATGGTTGAATTTACGGTTATTGTACAGATTATGAGGGCGATACCATGCATGAAGTAATTGTCGGCAATAGAGTCGTTACGCCATCAAAAATTGTTTGTGTTGGACGCAACTATTATGCGCATATTGAAGAATTAGGCAGCCAAGTACCTGATCAAATGATATTGTTTTCAAAGCCTAATTCTTCAATATCGAATCAACTATCGTCTCATAAAGGCGAACAACTTCATTATGAAGGAGAGCTCTGTTTCCTTTTTGAAAATGGTAGGTTTTCAGCGGTAGGATTTGGATTAGACCTTACAAAAAGAAAACTCCAAAGTATTCTAAAAGAAAAAGGTCTCCCATGGGAAAGGGCAAAAGCATTCGACGGATCTGCTGTGTTCAGTAAGTTCATTGAAATATTTGAAGCAACTACTGAAATGACATTTGAACTAAAGAAAAATGGAGAT
>JASFSK010000195.1:0-7803 GCA_050114455.1 Desulfobacterales bacterium
TCCGTATCCGATCTCTTTCATCAAGCGTGTGGGTGCATTGCGAATGTGAAACGGCACCGGCAGCGATCCGGATCTTTTGACAATCTGCTGCACCTCGCCATATGCGGTATAAATACGGTTACTCTTGGGGGCCGTAGCCAGATAGACCACAGCCTGGGCCAGCGCAAGTTCTCCTTCCGGATGCCCCAGAAAATTAAATGCTTGCATGGCGCTCAAAGAGAGGCTTAAAGCCTGGGGATCCGCATTGCCGATATCTTCGGAGGCAAACCGAACCATGCGGCGGGCAATGTACAAAGGGTCTTCACCGACAGCCAGCATCCGTTCAAGCCAGTAGAGTGCTGCATCCGGATCACTGCCCCGCATACTCTTGTGAAAAGCTGAAATAATATTGTAATGCTCTTCACCGGATTTGTCGTACACCAACGCTTTCTTTTGAATTGCATGCTCAAGAGCTTTTAATGAAATTCGTTTGGTCTCTCTTCTGCCGGAGACGTCCGTTTCAGACTCTGCCAAGGACGCAGCCACCTCAAGATTGTTCAGGGCCACTCGCCCATCTCCGTCGGCAATTCTCACCAGGTAGTCAAACGCGTCGGCATCCAACTCGAGGTTCATTTTCCCGAGACCCCGTTGCGGGTCTTTCAAGACATTCCTGATAATGGTGCCGATATCCTCGGCGGTGAGCAAATTTAGGGTGATAACCCGGCAACGGGACAGCAGGGGGGAGATCACCTCGAAGGATGGGTTTTCGGTCGTGGCACCAATCAAGGTGATCAGGCCGCTTTCGACATGGTGTAAAAATGCATCCTGTTGGGCTTTGTTAAAGCGGTGGATTTCGTCGACGAACAGAATCGTCCGTTTGCGGTGGAGTTTTAGCTGATCACGAGCTTTATCAATGACATTGCGAATGTCTTTAACCCCGGAAAGCACTGCGGAAAAATGAATGAAATGAGATCGGGTCTCACCGGCAAGAATTCGGGCCAGGGTGGTTTTACCACAACCCGGCGGGCCCCAAAGAATCATGGAAAATATACGGTCATGTTTGATGGCGTTGTATATCAGGGTTCCTTCCCCCACCACATGGGATTGACCGACAAACTCATCCAGATTTTGCGGTCGTGAGCGCTCGGCCAAGGGCCGCGAGGATTCCGCAGCTTTTTGGGCATGAAAATCGAAAATGTCCATGTTTTGATCCCAATGGAATGTAATTATCGTTGTCTACCGGTCCCTTAAGTTGGCAAAACTGCCAACCCTTTTCTCCTGAACCACAATTCTGCTCGCATTCCACATTCCCACTTCAGCATTCCCACTTCCACATTCCAATACCCCTACCCTCGCCCCCGCTTCTTTTTGCCTTCCCGAAGCCGGTATATCATCCGAATCGGCGTTTTATCCAAACCCGTTTCTTGTCTCAACTGATTGATAAGATATCTTTTGTAAGAAAAATGGACAGCCTGGGGATAGTTGACAAAGCAGACGATCGTGGGGGGTTTAGAGGATATCTGGGCCGCATAGTAAAATTTGATGCGTTTTCCCCTATGCAGCGACGGTTCATTTTTTTCAACGGCCCGCTCTAAGAAGCGGTTTAATTGGCCAGTGGTGATACGGCGGCTATACTGTTCATAGACCTCATCCACTTGTTTGAAAATTTTCCTGACCCGCAAACCGGTCAAGGCTGAAATCGTCATCGCTGGTGCAAAATTTAGGAACTTTGCCTGGTACCTCAACCGTTCGTAATATTCCTTGGCAGTTTGACTGTCCCTATCTACCAGATCCCATTTGTTCAGTAACAATATGCAGCCGCATCCCCGTTCGAGGGCATAACCGGCAACGCTGATATCCTGATCGGTGACACCTTCCGACGCATCCAACAGAACAAGGGCTACGTCACAACGATCCAGGCTTCTTAAGGCTTTAATGATGGAAAATTTTTCAAGCTTTTTATGAACCTTTCCTTTACGCCGAATGCCGGCCGTATCGACGAGAAGATAGGACGTTCCATTCATTTCCCACACCGAATCAATCGCATCACGGGTCGTGCCCGGGATGTCGCTCACCAACAGACGCTTTTCCCCCAGTATTCTGTTTATCAGTGACGATTTGCCAACATTGGGCCGGCCCACCACCGCCAGCCGGATAGCTTTATGTTTAAAATCCTCAAACGGTTCAGAAGCAATACCGGTCAATGCCTCGGCCACTTCATCCAATAGATCGGTAATGCCGTAACGGTGTTCTGCGGACAGCGGATAAAGCATCTCCAAACCCAGTTGATAAAAATCTGAAACAAAGACTTCCTGCTCCGCACCATCAATTTTATTAACGGCATAAAACACCGGTTTGTCGACGGCACGCAAGATATCGACAATTTCCCGGTCGAACGGAGAAATACCCTCTTTGCCGTCCATCAACAGAATAATGAGATCCGCATCGCTGATGGCCTGATTCACCTGATAGCGGATTTCATCTGCAAAATCATCTCCTTCGGTGAATCCGCCGGTGTCCACCAGGGTGAAATCAATGTCATTCCAGCAGGCATCCCCGTAATGGCGGTCCCGTGTAACCCCTGGAAAATCATCAACCAATGCATCTTTGGTCCGTGTGACACGATTGAACAGGGTAGATTTGCCCACATTGGGGCGGCCGACAATAGCAACGATGGGTTTCATACAGTAGATCACTTCAAATTCTGTTTGATTTTCATAACAAAGCCGATTAACTGGGCCTAAAACCGATGAACCCGCATTGCTTATGTATTCCAAATCCACCTTAAATTGCAAGAAATACCTCAAGAAGGAGCCCGTTTCAATGTAAGAGTTGTTTGCGAAGGTCAGTTGGTGCGGATTTTGGGGCGGCATAGAGCATTCACCTGATTCCGGGTGTATTGCTCAATGGTAAACAGTAGGGATATCCTCATAGATGTCTCCCGAAAGGTACACTCGTATCTGTTCTGATTCTCTTTATCTACTGCAATTGAAAATTAGTTCGGTTAATGTAAAATTTGACTCAAGAAAAGCTTCGTGCGGTCATGCTGGGGATTGTCGAAAAATTCATTCGGCGTATTCGCCTCTACAATTTGACCATAATCCATAAAAAGCACCCGGTGGGCAACGCTTTTGGCAAATCCCATCTCATGCGACACGACGATCATTGTCATACCTTCTCTGGCAAGCTCAATCATAGCGTCCAGCACTTCTTTGATCATTTCGGGATCGAGCGCGGAAGTGGGTTCGTCGAATAGCATCACTTTGGGACTCATGCAGAGGCTGCGGGCAATGGCAACCCGCTGTTGCTGTCCCCCGGAAAGCTGTCCGGGGTACTTCATGGCCTGGTCTGCGATCTGTACCTTGTTTAGAAAATACATCGCAGTTTCTTCGGCATCTTTTTTAGGAACCTTGCGCACCCAGATGGGACCCAGAGTCAGATTTTCGAGTATGGTCAGATGGGGAAACAGATTAAAATGCTGGAAGACCATCCCAACTTCAGCTCTGATTTTCTCGATATTTTTTAGGTCGTTGGTCAACTCGATCCCGTCGACGATGATTTTGCCGCGTTGGTGTTCTTCGAGGCGGTTGATACAGCGGATCAGCGTTGACTTCCCGGATCCCGAGGGTCCGCAGATAACGATACGCTCTTGCTTTTTAACGGTAAGATTGATGTCTTTCAGCACATGAAAATCGTCGTACCACTTGTGCATGGCAACAATTTCGATGATGGCCTCTTTTGACAAAGTATCTTTTTCACTTTCGGTTGACTGCATTATTATGAATGCTCTTTCGTTTCTAAATTGAATATTGAGGATTTTATTTCAATTAGACAATCCGCTCCAGCCTTTACAAACCTGTTTCCAGCTCGCGTTCTAATCTCCGACTGTAATTTGACATAAAAAAGCAGCACAGGAAATATATCAATGCGGCAAAAATATAGGCTTCTGCTGAAAATCCCATCCATTGCGGGTCGTTCAGGACCGTTTTGGTCGTTTTTAGAAAATCGAAAAGTGCGATGATAACAACCAGGGATGTATCTTTAAACGCCGATATCAAGATACTCACAGACGGTGGTATAACGATTTTAAGGGCCTGGGGCAAAACGATCAATCGCATGGTCAAGTAGTAATTCAATCCCAGCGACTCAGCCGCTTCATACTGTCCGCGGGGGATAGCTTGCAATCCGCCACGAACCACCTCGGCGATATAGGCTGCCGTAAACAAAATAATGGCTACTTGAGCCCGGATCAGGGCATTGATATTGACGCCCTCGGGTAAAAACAAGGGGAAAACCACCGAAGACATGAACAGCAGGCTTATGAGGGGTACTCCTCGGATAAGCTCAATGTATATGACGCACAGTGTTTTTACCGCCGGCATTTTAGACCGCCGCCCCAGGGCCAGGATAACACCCAAAGGATAGGCAGCGGTCAACCCGAAAATACTCAGCAGGAGGGTTAGTGGCAAACCGCCCCACTGGGTGCTTTCCACGGGTGTTAGTCCGAAGATTCCGCCTTTCATTAATAGGCCCATCAATAAAAGGCCCAAAATCCAGGCATAAATCAAATGTTTTTTCCAGTGGCTTCGGTTGCGGCTGTAAAACAACAGTGCCACTAACAGGCCCATCGCCAGGAACGGACGCCACTGCTGTTCATACGGAAAAAAGCCAAATGTAATAAATCTAATATTGGCGGGTATGATCGACCAGCAGGCGCCATCAACCTGTTGGCATTCCGTCCCGGATGAGATCCAGAGACTATCGATAAATGCCCACCGTATCAGCGGAGGAAATATTTTCCACAATAGATAGATCGTTATTAAGGTGAGAATAGAATTCAGCCAACCTTTAAACAAATTGGTACGGATCCATCCCAAAACGCCCACTTGCGTCACCGGTGGTTTTATTTCGTCGGCAGGGTGATTTTGACGAACGTTTTCCATATTCCAAATATTTTATAGTTGAGCAAGGCGCTTATGGATGCCACATTGCCAAATTGTTGAGGATGTTTTAAAATTCCTATTTTTTTTCAACACTGAACGTTGTGAACCCTGAACCGCTCAACCTATATCTATCTTTCCACCAAAGCCGCTTTTTTGTTGTACCAGTTCATAAATGCCGATGTCGAGAGGCTGAAGCACAGGTATACAATCATAATCATGGCAACGCCTTCAATGGCCTGCCCGGTTTGATTGATGGCAGTCCCTGCAACCGATACAAAATCAGGATAACCGATGGCCACCGCCAGGGAACTGTTTTTGGTGAGGTTCAGCATTTGACTTGTCAGTGGTGGTATGATCACTCGCAAGGCTTGGGGCAAAATGACCAGATTGAGAACCTGCGTCGGTTTAAGACCGATAGACATCGCGGCTTCCCTTTGTCCTTTGCTGACGGCCTGGATACCGGCCCGAACAACCTCGGCCACAAAAGCGGCCGTGTACAGCACCAAACCCAATAGAAGCGCACTGAATTCGGGACTGATATTCAATCCACCTCGAAAATTGAATCCTTTGAGCTGGGGAACGTTCATGGCAGTAGGCGCACCCCCTGCGAGCCAAGCCAACAGCGGCAGGGCGACAAGAATACCGACCGAAGCACGAAAGACGGGAAAAGACCTGCCTGTTTTCGCTTGGCGTTTGCGTGCCCAACGGCGTAGAAAAAACACAACCAGGCAACCCGCTATAAAAGCGATGCCCATGAATAGATGGGCGGGTGAATACTCGGGAATGGCAACAACAAGCCCGCGATTGCTCATGAAAACGCCATGAAACGGACTTACCGCCTGACGGGGGGCTGGGAGTACCTCATAAAATAGAGCATACCAGAAAAAAAGCTGCAACAGAATCGGTATGTCCTGAAAGACCTCAATATAAGCGGCCGATAATCGGGATACCAGCCAGTTTGTCGACAAACGCAGCACACCGATGATGGTCCCGAGAATAACAGTCAGGATGATCCCGATAAATGAAACCAGCAACGTGTTTAAAACGCCGACAAGTAGGGCGCGGAGATAGCTGTTCGCCGCTGAATAGGGGATGACGGATTCACCGATTTCAAACGAAGCTTCCTTCTCAAGAAACCCGAAACCGGTGGCGATGGCCTGGCGTTCTAAATTTGCAAGGGTATTGGAGACAAGATAGTAGCCCAGCAAACCTACCATTGCCAGAAAACCTAGCTGATAAACGATGGACCGCTTGCGTGGATCGTACCAGAACGCTACGTCGCTCGAAGGTGAATTCTGCAAAACGTCTGCGGTATTCTTGGTTGACATTTATTTGATTCTGTAAATAAACAAGGCGCCACTGTCAGCGGCGCCTTGTAAAATTTCAACTACTTGAAGGGTGGTGCATACATCAGGCCACCGTCTGTCCACTGGGCATTTAAGCCGCGCTCGAGTTTCAAGGGTGTATTGACACCCACATTTCGTTCAAAAACTTCGCCGTAATTGCCGACCTGTTTGACGATATTGTAGGCCCATTTTTCATCCAGACCGAGTGCTTTCCCGTTGCCGGGGCTAACACCCAGAAATCTCTGGATCTTCGGGTCCTTGCTTTGAAGCATTTCATCGACATTCTTGGAAGTGATGCCAAGTTCCTCGGCGGCAATCATGGCCAATACCGAAAAATTAACGATGTCGTACCACTGATCGTCGCCGTGACGAACCGCCGGCGCCAGGGGCTCCTTGGAAATTATTTCCGGCAAAATGACGTAATCATCCGGTTTGGGGGACACTGATCGGGTTGACGCTAGTTGAGACGCATCCGATGTCAAGACGTCGCAGCGTCCGGCAAAAAAAGCCTGGGCCAGTTCCGGTGTACTCTCAATGACGACCGGATTCATCGTCATGCCGTTGGCCCGAAAATAGTCGGCCAAATTAAGCTCGGTGGTGGTTCCCGGCAAAACACACACCGTGGCACCATCGAGTTCTTTGGCACTTTTCACACCCAATTTCTTGGGCACCAAAAAACCCTGACCGTCATAATAATTGACATGGGCAAAAGCCAATCCCAGCGCGGTTTCGCGACCCAAGGTCTGTGTACAATTCCGTGTCAACACATCGATTTCACCGGACTGTAAGGCGGTAAAGCGGGTTTTGGCGGTCAACGGGACAAACTTCAATTTGTCTCCAGTACCAAAAACTGCCACGGAAATCGCGCGGGCAGTATCGACATCGAGACCGCGCCACTCGCCTTTTTCATCCGGTTTGGAGAACCCGGCCAAACCCTCATTTACCCCGACGGATATAAACCCCTTGGCCTTGACATCGTCCAATGTGCCCGCCATTGCTAAACCGGCGGTAGTTAATAAGGCCACAACAACCAATACCGAAATAAGTTTGAATCGTTTCATCATTTTTCTCCTTTCTTTTGTTTTGGGTTACGGTTACAAACCACAAAAACATCCGATTTTTCAATCGAATCGACCCCCTGCAAATTGACCGCAGTGTTTATCGGCGATGATACAGCATTAATAGCACCAGCCAACATAAACAATGAATATGCCTCATCAACTAAATGATTTTTTAAACTATAATCCTATAACAGAACAATCTTATGCTTGGCAAGTAAAATATGTTGATCCGGCCTGCATTCTGACAGACTTTGCTCTATGCCCGAAGACTTTTGCTCTCTGGCCTAAGCATTTTGCCCAATCAGTGCCGCCCCGATGGCGCCAATTATCTGAGCTTTGGGTGAAACAATCATTTTCTGGCCCATTTTTCTCTCCAGGGCTTTTACCACACCGATATTTTTCGCCACACCGCCGGTCATCATGATCGGTGGCTTAAGTCCCAGCCGCCTCGCCATGGCCACTACCCGGGCCGCG
>JASFSK010000196.1:0-7783 GCA_050114455.1 Desulfobacterales bacterium
ACGAGGTGCTTTTACCGGGGCTACCTCGGATAAAGTTGGTAAGTTTGAAATGGCCAAAGGCGGCACCATTTTTCTAGATGAAATCGGCGATATGAGCGCCGATTTGCAGGTGAAGGTTTTAAGGGTACTCGAAGAAGGTGAGTTTGAGCGTGTTGGTGGCAATCGGACCATCAAGAGCGACGCCAGAATCATTGCCGCAACTCATAGGGATTTGGAAGAAGAAGTTCAAAAAGGAAATTTTCGTGAAGATCTATTCTATCGTCTATATGTCATACCCATTATGCTGCCGACCTTAAAAGAACGTAAATCCGATATACCCTACCTTGTTTCCCATTTTTTGGGGCAATTCGGCCAAAAACGCGAGACCCCACTTGTCGAGGTGTCCGATGCAGCCACCAAAATTTTAATGAATTATTCCTGGCCGGGTAATGTTAGAGAACTTAAAAATTTAATCGAACGACTTGTCGTTTTGCATGAAGGCGAAGTGATATTGCCGCGAGATCTGCCCGAGAAGCTTAGAGTTGAAAATGAACAGGCAGCACAGCGCAAATTGGACGCGGGCGGCAACGGTATTTCCTTTAGCACTGCTGTCAATGAGTTTGAAAAGGCCTTAATTATTAGCGCACTTGAGAAAACAAACTGGATAAAAAACAGGGCCGCTCAGTTGCTAAAGATAAAACGAACAACTTTGGTTGAAAAAATAAAGAGGTACAATCTGGAAAAAGATTCCGTAGAAGACCGCTGAATAAAGGGGCAAGCTGAGCTGGGCGCCGTTCGACTGACCCATCCATTAGGTTTAGGTGGAGGAGATTTATGGAAGATTTTGAAATCTTATTTGTAGATGACGATACGACGATTCTTTCACTTGTTGAGGAGTATCTGACCGCCTTTGATTACAGAATAAGTGTTGTTGATAATGGTCTTAAGGCACTCGAGCTCATCAAGGACAAAGATTTTGACGTTGTTTTTACGGATTTTAAGATGCCTGAAATCAATGGTCTTGAGCTGCTTGCCGTCATCAAAGAATATCGGCCAATGACGGAGGTAATCATCGTCACCGGACATGGCACCATGGAGTCTGCCATTCAAGCGATGAAATACGGCAGCTATGATTATATTCAAAAGCCTTTCAAGCTAGATGTTCTCAAAATTCTAATTGAAAAGATCTACGAGGAAAAAAAGCTAAAGCAGGGCAATATCATTCTGAAGACGAGATTAAAAGAAAGGCACAGGTTCGATCAGCTGGTGGGGATCAGTCTTAAAATGCAGGAAATTTATGAACAAATTGACCGTATGAGCCACACCAGTCCCAATGTCTTAATACAGGGGGAAAGTGGGACGGGCAAAGAATTGACAGCGCATGTGATCCATAAATGCAGTGATCGACGCCAGAAAGATTTTTTGCCAGTAAACTGCAAAAGCTTCGGCAAGGGTATTGCTGAAAACCAGCTGTATGATCATGTCCATAACCTGTTTAAATCCGTAAACGGCGGCACCATTTTTTTTGATGAAATTGTCGAAATTACTCAGGTCATGCAGACTGAAATCAGTCGGGTATTTACAAAAAACGTCCTGAATTCAGCCGAAAGCAGCAATGGGCAGGGAATTAATGTCCGCTTGTTGGCAGCAACCAACAAAAATTTAGAAGATGCCGTCGGTCGCCAAATTGTTGATCAGGATTTTCTCGATTGTATCAATGACGTCGTTATTCAGATGCCACCCCTGAGAGAACGCAAGGAGGATATTTGCCTTTTAATCAATCATTTCTTGAACAAGTTCAACAAGAATCGTGAAAACACGGTCATGAATGTGTCGCCGGATACACTTGATGTCCTGCTAGAATACAATTGGCCCGGTAATGTGATTCAATTGGAGAACGTGATTGAAAGGGCATATGCGCTGAAGGTAGACATGACCATCGAGGTCGATGATCTGCCATCAGAAATTAAAACATTCGGAGAAATTTCAAAAATAAGTTGAAAGAGATTGAGGAATTCAAGAAATGGTGAATTTCTAACTTGAGTTCCTCATTTTAAAAAATTCACGCCCCCCTCGTATTTTTACCGTATATCATCTAATAGATACCCAGAAAATCAAATATTCGTTCAACCCAAAGCGTTAGCAACAGTTTACCATATCTGTTTGATACTCCCTTATTCATGCATTCAATTCATGTGATTTGATAAAAAAACTTGACAGATTTTTTTTCTTTGATATTGTTCATGCTATGAACGATTTTAAAGATGCCCATTTTGCGGAAGTCTCAGAGTTTCAGCTGGATAAATTCCAGAAACTGATCGCCACTTTATTTCAATGTTGCCAGGAGCGCATGCAGTACCAATGCGAAAGGTTCCAATTGCCTGATGCAGAGTTTCGATGCCTGGTTCTGTTTGGTGACGAGCGGTATCTTACCGCTAAAAATATAGCTCTCAAAATGAATGTGGTTAAAAGTAGAGTGTCAAAAATCATAGACGGTTTGATTAAGAAAAACTTGATACAGCGCATCGTCGACCCCGAAGATTCCAGAGTCAAACTGCTCAGTCTAACCGCAGCAGGACAAAAAAAAATATATGAAATCAGGAAATTTACAGAAGATGTGCATATCCAGGTCTTGTCCCAGATGGCACCGGATCAACGCAAGGCCATGTTAACCAATCTTGAAATTCTAAAAGCCTCGATGGAAGCTGTAAAAGATTTGATGGTATGATGACACTGTATACCAAGCGAGAAGGATCAAGATCAGGATTGGTGGAAATTATGGCTAAAAAGATTACTGGAAGCTTCCAGATTAAAATTCTAATTGAATGTCATACGATCGATGTCGGGGTTGGTTTCAAGCGGCAACCGCGTTGATTTCCGATCCGCTTGATTGGGCATCCTCTGATTTCTTCACCGTTAATAATAAATATTCTAACCGGTCAAGAGTTTGCAGGGATACTATTTTTACTAAAAAGTTCATAAATGAAACTAAAAGTAAACCATAAAATGTATAACTATCTAAAATCAATCAAACAAATAAGTTAATATCAAAAACAAAGGAGGAAGATATGGATATGCAGAATTTAGAAGCCCAATTAGATGAATTGAAATCTCAAGTGGAGGCTCTAAATAAGAAGACGGCGGATAACAAGCTGTCTATGATAGTGTTCAGCGGTGATCTTGACAAAGTATTGGCTGCGTTTGTCATTGCTACCGGAGCCGTTGCTATGGGGATGGAGGTAGTCATGTTCTTTACGTTTTGGGGTACCCCCGTCCTTAGGGACAAAACCAAAAACGTCGGTGGTAAAGACATGATGGGCAAAATGTTCGGAGCGATGCTGCCTACCGGGACGGCCGACGTGAAACTTTCCAATATGAACATGGGCGGCATGGGAACCGCTATGATGAAGTCATTGATGAAAAAGAAAAATGTGGCTTCCTTGGAGGAGATGCTAAGCCTAGCTGAAGAACTTGGTGTCCAAATCTACGTATGTGAAATGTCAATGGACCTGATGGGATTTAAACGCGAGGAGTTCATTGCGTACGAACACATGGGATTTGCCGGTGTTGCCACTTTTTTACAGGAAGCTCAGAACAGCAAGATACAACTGTTTATTTAAATGCAGCAGGAAGACAAATTGATTAAATTTTATATCAAACGACTTGTATAATCCTGGGAGACTGAAACTGCCCATGACCCTAATACTAGGGGCAGTTCTCATACAACTGTTTCTCTGGCTGAAATAGCACAATTATTTTGCGGGAGGCAACCTTGCAAACATTAATCTATTTTATCTTGGTTCCGATGGTATACATTGCCTTTGCTGTTTTCATTATCGGCACCACCATCCGGCTGGTAAAGATATTCCGGCAGCCGAAACATCCATCCACATTACAGATTTTTCCCGAAAAAGAGCCCACATGGTTGTGGGCCCTTCATGATACCTTCTTATTTCCAAGCATCAGAAGACACAAACCTGTTCTGTGGGTTTTCCTGATTGTTTTTCATGCTGCCCTGTTTTTTCTCATCATCGGGCACTTGGAACTGTTGGGTGATTTTAAGATATTTCAGATTGTTCCCCATGAAGTGTTTCTGGGACAGGGGTATATCGGCCTTGTTCTCAGCCTGGCGCTGCTCTACTTTTTATTTCGGCGGTTTATATCACCGGTCAGGGAGCTGTCGGTACCAGAAGACTATTATTTGCTAATTCTGCTGTTTCTGATTGTGCTTTTTGGCAGCCAAATGGATTGGGCCAGAAGATGGTATGGCTATGAGGAGATGACGGTTGACGACTACCGCACTTACTTACAGAGCCTGCTGTTTTTCAAGCCTGAACTGCCGGAGGCGGTGACAGACTATGGGCATTCTTTTATGCTGGTACTACACGTCTTTTTTGCAAATTTGTTTTTACTATTTTTCCCGTTCAGCCAGAGTATGCATTCATTTTTATCATTGCCCATGAATAAATTGAGAAGAGGATAGATACATGGATCAAAAAACGAGGGACGATTTGCTGCGGCTATTTCAAAGCAAATTGAATCAGGCAATGACATTTTACCTGGAAACCTGTACTCGTTGCGGCGTTTGCACGGAAGCGTGCCATGTTTATGCATCCATGGGGCAGGTAAAATACATTGCTGCATACCGGGCTGAAATCATCCGCCGTCTTTACAAAAAATATTTTAAAAAACGGGGAAGCGTCTGGCCGTCGGTGGGCGAAGCCAAGGAACTGACCGAGATGGCCATCGATGAGCTATTCGAGGCGGCTTATTCCTGTACCGGCTGTCGGCGCTGCATGGTTTACTGCCCTTTCGGAATTGACACCCAGATGATTATGTCGATTGCAAAACTGTTGTTAATCGGAGCCAATGCCGAACCGGAAATTTTGACCTTGTTGGCAGACACTTCAATTACCAAGGGCCAATCATTTGAGCTTTTCAAAGAAGGTTTTTTGGACGGTATCAAAAGGCTCGAAGACGAAGTTGTTCAAAAATGGAAATTGGAAGCTGGTGAAACCGCCATTCCGGTGGATGCGGACGATGCCGATCTTCTCTATGTCGCTCTGGCCGGCGCCCATTCGATTATCCCGGCGGCGGCCGTTTTCAACGCCGCCGGAGAAAACTGGACCTTGAGCTTCTTTGAAGCGGTCAATTTCGGCGCCTTTGTGGGGGATCCTTCCAAAACTAAATTGATCTTAGATCGAATTGTCAATGAAGCCAAGCGATTAAAAGTCAAAGAAGTTTGCATTTGCGAATGTGGTACGGCCTTCCGCGTTATGAAACAGCTTGCCGGCAAGCAGCCATTTAATGTGATCTCTGTTACCGAACTACATGCCCGCTATTTGCGTGAAGGTCGTATCAGATTAGACAAAACCAAGATCAACGGCCCTCTCACCTATCACGATCCCTGTCAGATTGCCAGAAACGGTGGTGTAATGGATGAGCCGCGCTACATCATTCAGCACCTGACAGACGATTTTCGAGAAATGACCTCGGATCCTGTATACAATTGGTGCTGCGGCGGCGGCGGAGGTCTGGTAGCGCTTGGAGAAGAAACCCTCGATTTCAGGATGAAATCCTCGCAAGTCAAAGCGGAGCAGGTTACAGCAACCGGTGCCGCTATTCTGACCACTGCTTGTGAGAACTGCCACACCCAGTTGAGCAATTTAAATGATCATTACAAAATGGGGATCAAGGTCGAGTTTCTGAGTTCCATTGTCGCAGATGCATTATTGAGAGAATAAGCAAAACGGCCCGCCGCCCTTGCTGATCAAGGGCGGGCGGGCCGCCGATCGAAGCATTCCACCTTTCCCAACACCGGTTGTAAAAATTTCAACGAAGTCCCATCAATTCCGTTTCCTGACATACCTCGTTTTTATTGGCCCATTTTATGCCATCACAATCACCTTGCTCGCACGCCTTTTGAAAATCGCTGCAGGCCAGTTCGCTCTGATTCAATTGATAATATACCAAACCCCGATTAAAATGAGCTTTCGCGTAGTTCGGCTGGAGTTGCAGGCTTTGATTGAAATCCGTCAGTGCGCGCTGGTACTCGGCCAATTCATAATAAGAATTTCCGCGATTATTGAGAGCCGCTACATAGGTTGGATCCTGTTGGATGGCTTTATCGTAGTCTTTTATCGCTGCTTGATACTGCTTCAAATCGTAGTAGGCAAGGCCACGGTTGTTGTAAGCTCGGGGGACATTTTGTTTTTGATTAATGGCATGACCCCAATACTCGATCGCTTTATTGGCATTTTTGTATTTGCCGTTTTTCCACAGCGCCATTGCTTTTTTGCCCCAGTCCGTATTTTTATTTGAGGCTTGGTTTACCGGATTGGTTTTCTTAAATTTTGACGCTGTCTTTATTTTGTTCATTTCCTTTGACCAGTTCATTTTCTGGGTATCGATTGATTGTTTCTTATTCGCCAGTTTAAAGTCGGAATTATCAGAAAATTGTGCTGCATACTTCATCAGTTCCATCGTACCGCTGGCTACGATTACAGGTGCCAGAACGATCGAGGCTACTGTGAAGACACTCCACAACACCATAATTTTTGTTAAATTCAAATCTTTGTGTTTGATCCAGCCCCAGATAAAGGCATAAATTCCGAAAATAAAGCCCAATATTCCCTTCAATGCACCTTCGTTTTTAAACAACTTAATCAGTACAATGAAAAAGAAAACGATGGACATGATCTGCATGATCACAAATGTGAGACCCAGTGCAAAAGTCATAATTTATCCCCTTAATTCATTAGGTTATATCTTCATAGGTTCAAAGGGCTAATCCAAAACTCTTTTCACCATGATTGATTCTGCAATGGCATCGCTACCATGTTGAAATCAAAATACGGGACGCGTTTTTATCCCAATATCGGCATAATCGGGCAAAGCTTTATTTATTTTTTAGCCTATCGGATGATCTGGGACCAAACAGTGTATGAGGGTGGTTGAGGAGGTCCTTTTTTATAATCAGCGATTACCAGCAGAGCTGTGCGGTCCGTTGAGGGGATATCATCCCCCATTTCGGCTGGCGTTCGCTGATTGCAATAG
This sequence comes from Desulfobacterales bacterium, assembly GCA_050114455.1. Taxonomy (GTDB): domain Bacteria; phylum Desulfobacterota; class Desulfobacteria; order Desulfobacterales; family JAFDCJ01; genus JAFDCJ01. The sequence goes on from JASFSK010000196.1 coordinate 7,036, forward strand.
CATCTTTATGGGATGGGTAGAAACGCCGGACCGGTTTTGGTCAAATTTCCGGGGATCCATTTCCAATGATTTGCGATATTATTGATTTATGCTCCATAAAAAGGCCGCCAACGTCTTGTCGGACCCTACCGGAGCCATAATGAACGTCTGATTTCCGGCAGCAATTGACGGCCACCCGTTTCATAAATCCTTCCGACCGCGATGGATTTCAGTTGGGGGTCAGCTTGAGTTTCTGGCCGGGCTGAATGGTTGCATTTTTACCCATACGGTTGTAGCTTCGCAACTGGTCCAATGTCAGGCCGTATTGGCGGCTAATCCCCCACAGGGTTTCTTTTGGGCGAACCTGATGGTACTGGGGTTTTGTCTTTTTTTGAGCCGATTTGACCGGTTGTGGTTTATTAGATGATTTTTGATGTAACACACTTAATTCTTTTATGATTTGATCTATCTGAGTCGTTATCGTCAAATTGAAATGTTCGAATTTGTCACTAACCAGGCTCAATTTTTGTTCTAATCTTCCCAACCGATCCAGAGTTTGGTCGAGTGAGCCCATGGATGCAAATTCTTGTTCCAGTTGCTGAATCTTGGTCTGGAGTAATAGCAGTTGTTTGTCGTCGTTGGTCTCCTTCGGGCCGGATAAAAAGACTATCAACAGGACCACGACAATAAATAATCCTGCTCCTCCGATGGTAACGGGGTTTAAATATTTTTTAGGGAAAATCCCCGAATGATCGTCATAATAATCCTC
>JASFSK010000197.1:0-7763 GCA_050114455.1 Desulfobacterales bacterium
TGCATCGGGTTATCGACCGTAAAGATATTCAGGTAGTAAAGTGACAGAGGACAGATAGCAGAGATCAGAGCAACCCCAGGTTCGAACATCTGCCACTAAAATTTGAAAATTTAGTCATTCGAATTTGTTTCGAATTTTGAGCTTCGGATTTCAAATTTTTTGATCAAAATAATTGTGTTTACACTTTTCAATCAAGCTTTCTGCGACTTTCGTTCTGTGTTAGACGTATTCATCGTATCATGGGTCAAACCATCGTCGAAAAAATAATTTCAAGCCATGCCGACAAACAGGTATATGCCGGCGAGCTGGTCATCGCCCGTGTGGATACGGCCATGGCCTCCGATACAACGGCCCCGCTGGCAATCAAAGCTTTCAGGTCCATGGGCGGAAAAACCGTCTGGGATCCGAAGCAATGCATCCTGGTCATCGACCATGCCGCGCCGGCTCCCAACGAACGCATCTCCAACCTGCACCTCATGATGCGCGAATTCGCCCGTGAACAAAGCTGTGTTCTATTCGAGGCCGGGGAAGGCATTTGCCATCAGCTACTGATTGAAAAAAATATTGCCCGACCCGGGCAAATTATTACGGGTGCGGATTCCCACTCTACCTGCTACGGTGCGGTTGGCGCCCTGGGAACCGGTATCGGCTCCACCGACCTGGCGGCGGTCCTGCTGACCGGTCACATCTGGCTGAAGGTCCCCGAAACGATTAAAATCGAAATTACGGGTGCTCTCCCGAGAGGGCTTCAAAGTAAAGACTTAATCCTGACGGTGCTGCGGGAAACCGGAATTTCCGGGGCGAATTATCAGGCCATGGAATTTAGCGGTGAAACCATTGCCGGTCTGTCACTTGCCGGGCGGATTACAGTGGCCAATATGATGATCGAAGCCGGTGCGAAAACCGGGTTTGTAGACACTGATGGGCTTGAGCTCCCGTACAAATTTACGCCGGTGCTGCCGGACCCGGATGCGGTTTACCGGCGCACACTCAAAATTGATGCCGCGACCATCGAGCCGATGGTCAGCCGGCCCCATTCACCAGATGATGTCGTGCCGGTCGGCGAGGTGCAGGGCAAACCGGTTCAGTACGCCTTTATCGGCACTTGTGTCAACGGCCGGTTGGAAGATCTTCAGATGGCTGCTCGAATTCTAAAAGGCGCCAAAATTCACCCAGGGACAAGGCTTTTGATAGGGCCGTCGTCGAGACAGGTCTTCCTCGATGCCTTGCGGGATGGAACCATCGAAATCCTGTCAACAGCCGGTGCCACATTTATACCCCCGGGATGCGGACCCTGTGTGGGAACCCACAGTGGTGTGCCCGGCAACGATGAAGTCGTGATCTCGACCGGCAATCGCAATTTCAAGGGCCGCATGGGAAATCCCAACGCCAACATATATCTGGCGTCGCCGGCGACCGTGGCGGCTTCAGCCAGGGAGGGCCGAATAGCCGATCCACGGAAATACATCTCATGAATACAACCATTTTAAAAGGAAAAGCCCACGTCTACGGCGATCATATCGATACGGATGCCATCATTCCGGGTAAATACACCAAGACCCTTGATTTGCAGACTTTCGCCGATCATGTGCTGGAAGATCTCGACCCCGGGTTTAAATCCAGAGTGATCAAAGGAGACATTCTGGTTGCGGGCGAAAACTTCGGTTGCGGCTCTTCGCGTGAGCAAGCCCCGCTAGCCCTGAAAATCGCCGGCGTGTCAGCCGTGGTGGCCAAATACTTTGCACGTATATTTTTTCGCAACGCCGTCAATATCGGTTTGCCAGTGTTGGAAGTCGCCGATTTTGATATATCAACCAACGACGAACTGGAAATTGACCTAAAATCGGGCAAAGTGAAAAACCTGACCAAAAATCTGCAATATCATGCCGCTAAAATGCCGCCAACCATGATTGAAATTCTCAAGGAGGGCGGATTGGTCAACTATCTCAAAAAATACGGCAGTTACCGCCTGGAGTCATAGTTGGGCCTAATCATTTTTTTGACAACATGTTATGGAGCACGGCCTGTGGTTTCAGGTGTCAGGTGTCAGGTGTCGGGTCTCAAATAATTTATTTTTTGCATTTTCTAAGTTGGGTTTCAGAACAAATCGAGAGAGGAGATAAAAAATTATGAGTCATGCTGAAAAAAATCTGCCGCTGGAAGGCATCAAGGTCTTGGCGTTTACCCATGCTGTCATGGGCCCGGCAGCAGGACTGATCTTAGCGGATCTGGGTGCGGAGGTCATTCATATCGAGCCACCTACCGGTGACTCTACCCGGCGTCTGAAAGGCTTCGGCGTTGGATATTTTCCATTTTTTAACCGCAACAAAAAAAGCCTGGCCATCGATCTCAAGGCATCGGAAGGCAAGGATATCATACTAAAGCTTGCCGCAGATGCCGATATCGTGTTGGAAAACTTCGGTCCGGGCACCATCGATCGCCTGGGATATGGCTACGAAGCACTTTCAGCAATGAACCCCCGTTTGATCTATGTATCCTTGAAAGGATTTCTTCCAGGTCCCTATGAACATCGCGTCGCCATGGATGAGGTCGTCCAAATGATGGGAGGCCTTGCTTATATGACCGGCCCGCCGGGACAACCCCTGCGAGCTGGTAGTTCGATCATCGATGTCAGCGGTGGTATGTTCGGCGCCATGGGCGCCATTACGGCCTTGTATGATCGTGAGCGAACCGGTAAAGGCACTTATATTAAGGGCGCCCTGTTCGAAACCACCGCTTTTATCATGGGGCAGCACATGGCCTATGCCGCACTGGTGGAAGACCCGGTACCGCCCATGCCGGCCCGGGTCAGCGCTTGGTCGGTATATAAACTTTTTGAGACCAAAGACAATCAGCAGGTTTTCATCGGCATTATCAGTGAAAAGCACTGGCAAAAGTTCTGTCAAGCCTTCGGTCGCGAGGAATGGCTTACAGATGAACGATTGCAATCTAACAACGACCGCATCCGGGAGCGGGATTGGTTGCTCCCGGCTGTAGAGAAGCTGATCAAACAATTCACCAAAGAGGAAGTGATCAAGATCTGCGATACGGCCGGCATTTGTTTCGCACCCATTGCCCGACCGGAAGATCTTTTCGACGATCCCCAATTAAACCAGGGCGATTACGGCCTGCTGGATACCGAATTTCCCGGCGGTGAAAAAACAAAAATGCCGCGACTTCCGCTCCAGTTCGGATCTTACGATCTTAAGAAAAGAAATGATCCACCGGCGGCGATCGGAGCCGACACCCGCGAGGTGCTTGAATCTCTGGGATATGATGACGATAAAATTAGCGAGCTGGTGCAAAAAAAGATCATTGCCGTTGGTAAAAATAGGAGGTAACCATCTAGACAATTGTCCAGCCGCCATCTACCACCAGGGTGTGACCGGTCACATAGGAAGCGGCATTCGATGCTAGAAAAATAGCAGGACCGCAAAACTCCTTGGGATCTGCCGGTCGCTTCATGGGAGATCGGTCCTGAATCAGACCTAATTTCACAGGATCAGCGCCCAGATTTGCCAGTTCGGTATTGGCATATCCAGGGGCAATGGCATTTACTCGGATATTGAATTTCGCCCAGCTTTTAGCCAGCTCCCGCGTCATTTCCAGAACGCCGGCCTTGGTAACGCCATAGGCGGCCTCATCTTTATACGCTCTTGCCACTAGCGCCTCAACAGATGAAATATTGACAATTGAGCCTCGCCTTTTCTCTATCATGATTTTGCCGACCTCACGGCAGCACAAAAATACACTTGTTAAATTCACCTTGATCACAGAATTCCAATCTTCGAGAGATAATGCTTCGACGGAAGCCGGCCCGCCGCCACGCGCAGCATTGTTGACAAGCACGTCGATCGTTTCGAATTTTGAGATCGTATTGTTTACCATGGCCTGGACTGCCGCCTCACAGGACACATCAACAGCCAGAGCTATGGCATCAAAGCCACGGTCCTCCAGTGTTTTGGCAACCGCCTCGGCAGCTTCAATGGCAATGTCGGCGATGACGACCCTGGCGCCTGCTTCAGCAAACGCCACGGCAATTTCTTTGCCGATGCCCCTGGCCGCACCGGTAACAATCGTGACCCGGCCTTTAAGGTCAAACAGGTTGTTCATCTTTTCTGACATGATTATCCTTTTGTTTCATTGGTACTCTCATAGATACCGAATTGATTCAAACGGCCCCCCAGCCGACATGTTGATTGGTTCTCTTGCGCTTTAATTTCATGGTAAAGGCGTACTTGTCGGCCCGGTAAACTACCGAGACATATTCCACCGGGTTGCCCTTGACATCGTAAACCGTGCGTTCGGCTTTCAATAATGGGTCTCCTGCCCGAATATCCAGTAGAGCTGCATCTTCAGCGTCGGCGATGGTGGCCTCAACGGACTGCTCGGCCTCATTGGCCCGGACTCCCAACTCGTCCTCCAGAATCATTAACATGGGTTTGGTTTTAACGAGTTCCATCGGCAATTTGCTGCCAAGCTCCGGGGGCAGGTAATTAAATACATGTGAAAAGGGATCGCCTTCAATGTACCGGATCTTTTCGATTCGCAGCACCTTGCCTTCCTCAGTTCTCAAGCGCTCCCGAATAGTGTCCGGCGGCTCGATCCAGGCGCTTTCAATGACTTTTGTCCTGGTGCGTTTGCCCATCAAGATCAGGTCTTCGATCGACCCGGTGAAACGGGGAAGTTCAATGGACCGGGCTTTTTCCGATACAAAGGTCCCCTTTCCTCGTTGGCGGACAACGAGTCCATCCTGTTCCAGGGAGGACAGCGCTTGGCGCACGGTGATCCGGCTGACCTCATACTCTTCGGCCAGCGCATCTTCACTGGGCAGCGGAATATCCGGTAAAAAGTCGCCGGCAGTGATCTTTTTTCTCAGGATAGTTTCAAGTTGATAGTATAAGGGAATGGCCTTGTCTCTGAGCACCGATCTTCACCTCAATTTCCCGTATTATTTTTAAATACCAGAAACATCATAATACCGCTGTTTGGCGTGGGTATTCTGACGCCACTTGGGCTAAACCAATACGAGGAATTGGTTTAGCGGCTTTGAGGCTGGAAAGCTTAAAAGCTTGAAGGCCTGAAATTTTTAGATTTTTCAGCATCCCAGCTTCCCGGCCTCCCAGTTAATAGGTTTATCACGCCAACTTTAAAAAAGTAGCTACGGATTGCAATCTATTGTTCAGCATTTTACATTCGGTTGAAATTTACCTGTAATGCAGTTTCACCGGGCGTTTTATAAATTGCCCGTTTCCAGGTTTGCCGATGACGTCACCTTTTTCAAAAATCACCCCGCCCCGCAAAACAGTGCATTCCGTCCAGCCTTTGAATTTCATTCCCAGTTCCGGGCTGAATTCCTGGGCGGTGTAAAGATTCTCAAGGGTAATTTCCTTTTCCGTATCGATATCGACAATTGCAAAATCCGCATCACTGCCCACCATAACGGCCCCTTTCTTGGGATATAGATTGTGGTATCGGGCCGGATTGGCAGCACTGAGCTCGGCTATGCGGTGCAGCGGCAATCCACGTTTATGATAACCTTCCGTGACCAGGACCGGAAACATCAGGGATGTTCCGCCAAATCCCGGCAGAGATGTCCACAGGTCGCCTTTCTTTTTTTCAAGGGTGGCGCAGGCGTGATCGCTGACAACGGTTTTGATGGTGTCCTTCAGTACTGCATCCCAGAGAAAATTAACGTCCTCACTGCTTCGCAGCGGTGGGTTGACCTTGGCTTTCTGTTCGAGTTCCATGTCATTGGAAAGGCCCAAATGATGCAAAGTGCCTTCCAGCATGAAATCTATTTCCGGATATCGCTGGGAGACATCGACCCCGGCTTCCACCGCTTTTTGGCTGCTGAGGTGCAGAAGATTAACCGGGCAATTGGTATATCTGGCCATGATGGCCACCTCGTTGATAGCGAGCTCCTCTTGCCACGGCGGGCGCGCATTGCTGTAATCTTTCATGAGGTTGCCGCTGGGATTGGCCTTGACCTCCTCCTGGGTGGCACGAATGATTTCCGGATTTTCGCAGTGTACACTCAAACTAATGGTGCCGTTGTCTTTGTAAAGCTCGTTGACCCTTCCAACCTCTTTCATAAACCGATAAAGGTAGCCGAAGTCCACCGGGTTGTCGATCATCAGGTAGTTATTGGCCTCGGGAGTAGCGCCGGCAAGGGTTAACAACTTGTAAAACATATAGTATTTAAGGGTCGAAACGCCGCCTTCGGTCACCAGCCATTCGATTTCGTTGATATGATCTTCCGTCATGCAGGCCAGGTGATAGCCATAATCCACTAAGAATGACTTGGCCGAAATGTCCAGTAGTTCCGGCAAAATCTCCCGGTAGGGTCCGACCTTGTTGAGGTAATCCTGACCGGTCCGAAAATAGCTCAGGATGGTAGTCACACCGCCCGAGGCGGCTGAGGTGGATTCACTGGTGGCATCCTCTCCCAATGGACGATAAATGCCGATGTGAAAGTGAGAATCGATGGCTCCCGGGAAAACATGACGCTTGGAGGCATCGATAATTTTTTTGGCGCCGTCCGTGCGGATGCTGCTGTCGATTGCAGCTATTTTTTCCGCCTTAACACCGATGTCGAGCTTTTGAACACCGACATAGGGGATAACGACGTGACCGCCTTTGATGACAAGATCAAATTCACTCATTTTAAAGTCCTCCTGATATTGCGACCGAATGGTTTTTCTATTCAGTATAAATAAAAATATGTATTATCGTTATAACAATATATTTTTTGTGTCAAGCATAAGAGCGTTTGGCAGAATAACGTTCCGCTATCGGCAGTTTTGCAATGCTGCTTTAAATGGTAGCAGCCAAGACCAAACGGAACATTTTTATGACAACCGCTATAGTCTTAACTGCCCTGCAGTTGAACATCGACCAGATTGCAATGGAAAGCACAGGTTTCACCCATGTCGGTGAGCCGCTGACTGGTCAGCTGATTAGCCCCGCCGCCGGGCGAAAGGCTGGGCCAGTGAAGGCCTTCGGCCACTAAAAGTCTGGGTTGAGTGTTATCGGTAACCTGAGCCACAAAGCGGCACTCTCCACGGCTGTTGAACACCCTGACCAATGCCCCGTCGGCGATGTCCCTGCTCCGCGCAGTTTCGGGATGGATCATCACCCGGGCTTGACCAGCCTTTTCCCTTAGTTTGTCTATCTCGTTGAAGGCCGAGTTGAGAAATAAATGATGTGGTGGCGTTATGAACTCAAGGCGATAGCTATCCCCGCCCTCGGGATCCCTTAACGGCTGCCCGTCGGGCAGGGGATCGAGACCCTTATCGGCCAGCGCCTGCGAGTAGAATTCCACCTTGCCTGAAGGCGTGCAAAAACCATTGACATAAGGATTGGTTGGTATGTTTAGTCTGACAGCGCGGCCGGACTTGAGCGCCTCAAAATCGATCCCTTCCAGATAGGGAGACTTTTCACTTAAAAAAGCTTCAATAAAATCCATCTCGTTTAGAAAAAAGACGTCATCTTTAAAACCGAGACGAGCCGCCAAATCCTGGAAAATGGTCAGGGTGGAGCGACTCTGGCCGACCGGCGAAATAACCGGCTGGGTCATTTGGATATAATTGTGGCCGTATGCCCGGAAAAGATCAGTGACCTCCAGAAAACTAGCTCCGGGCAGAACGATGTCGGCGTAGGCGGTCGTATCGGTTGGGAACATCTCCTGAACAACTACGAACAGGTCTTCACGAGCCAAACCGGCCAATACCTCACGCGACTGCGGTGCTACCACTGCCGGG
>JASFSK010000198.1:0-7717 GCA_050114455.1 Desulfobacterales bacterium
CTGCGAAAGGGTGAGCAATATTCATGTACACAACAGGAATTTCAATGTCTTTTAGAGGTTTATTTTTATCAGGAAGGGTCAGAACCCAACCGTTTAATTCTGTCTTTCTTTCGGCTGATGCGAAAGGAACGACCAATAAAGACACTAACCCGAACAGAGCCAACCAAAACAGTGCTTTTTTCATTTTCTTACCTCCTTTATTTATTATAATAAAATGTCCTCGGACCAATCCAAGGGCTCCAACACTTGATGGTAAAACTTCAAGTGGCTATTAATCTTTTTACGGCTGGGCCTGCTCAATAACATATAGTTCGATCAATTCATTCCCACCTTTCCAATAATGGAAGGCATTGGGTCGAACCACGAGAAGATCACCGGCCTTGAAGCTGATTTCGGAAGTCTTCTTGCCGTCTGGAGTGGTATTGCCGTATATGCCCGACCCTTTTGTGATAATACAGGTATAAACGTCGGGTCCCGCATGCGTGCCGATATAGCCATTGGGCTCCAGCGTGCCATAATGAATTTTGACGGACCCTATCATCGCATGGGCGGTGCCGAACTTGAATCCGGTATTCTTTTCCTCGCCTGATTTTGGCACATCCGCCATCGGAAAAGGCCCTTTATTGATCACATTCGGTACATTGTCTTTTCCATTTTCAATGATGTAGACATCGGCCAATACGGTACTCAGACAAAAACATGTTCCAATCATCATGGCACCAAGGATTACAGCGAATTTCTTCATTTTTCATCCTCCTTTCAAAAATGAATGATGCACCACAACCGATAAGTTTTGCCCCAGTCTTAATAAAGATAAGATACCGGTTTTTTGATGCATATTAAGTGAAAATTGCTAAATGTGAATCGGCTTCAGATGTAACCTATATATTGAAGCTTCCACTAAGCGCAAACAATTATTATCCGGATAACGAAAGTGGACTTTTTTGTCAATGTAAATTATTTTTCTGGAATCGCAAATTTCAGCATATATGAGCTATCGCACCGGTTTGCCTGCAACTATATAATATAAGTAGCTGCTAAACCTTTAGGAAATACTCCCTTTCGTTTAGACTTGGTGCCAGGATCCAATTCTCGCAATACTTCCTGTATCCCTGAAGTTAAGGCTGCTGCACCCAGGGCGGCTGTTTGCTGATCAATATTCGTTTTTACAATGATCACCGCCAGCGTTTGGCCGTCGGCCACTGCCTGCGTATCAGGAGCACTCTTCAAAAAGTGCATTTGCTATTTCGATATCCGACTGGTGGGTAACTTTGATATTTGAATAATCGCCCGGCACGATCATAATATCATGGGAGGTTATATTTGCCACGATCTCACTGTCATCGGTGGGCACAAAATATTTTTCTTTGACTGCTTTTTCCATTGCTTGTTTAATCAGTTCGCGGGTATATCCCTGGGGAGTTTGGGCAATCCACGTTTGTATTCTAGGCAAGGTGCCGGAAATTTTCATGGTCTGATTGCTGGATATTTTCACGGTAGCCGTCGGGTTGATAGCTGTCATGGCGGCCCCTGTTTCTTTAACGCAATGGATCAATTTTTTTATTAACTTGGGTCTCACCAGCGGCCGAGCCCCATCATGGGTTATCAGTATATCACCGGAAGAAGCATTAATTGCATTTAGCATGGATTCGACTCGTTGCTCGCCACCTAATACCACACTCACAATATCGAGCTCCTGGGTAAGTTGCGTAAAACTTCCGATATCTTCCTTTCTGGCGGTAACAACAATTTCATCGATCTCCTCACAGGCAAGAAACCTTTCCAGAGTGCGCACAATAAGCGGCCTGCCTTTGATTGGTTCCAGCATTTTATTTCGTTCATAGCGGGAGGAATAGCCGGCTGCAGTAATCAGAGCTGAAATCATGTTATCACCATATCTGAACAATTCGAGATATCTCTAGTTGTCTTTCTCTATCAATGTTTTTGTATAATCAGAAGCCCACTTTTCTGATTCCAGAATCGTGTCAAGATCCGGATCGGATATGATTTTGTGGGCATCCATCGTTTTTTGTATGATTACCGGAATATCCGTAAATTTGAGTTTTTTATCCATAAAGGCGCTGACTGCCGCTGTATCGGCACCGTGGAAAACAGCCGGCATGGTCCCACCTTTTTCAATAACGTCATGGCCCATACCAAGGCATGGGAATTTCTCGAAAGATGGTTTTTCAAAGGCAATTGGTTTTTGAAATAGATCAATGAAGGATCCTTCAGGTGAGACGCCTCGTTCGGGGTAGAACAATGCATATTGGGTGTATCTTTTCATGTCCGCGGTTCCAAGTTCGCAGATGATACTGCCATCTTTAAATTCCACCAGGGAATGACAAAGATATTGCGGATGGACGACAATGCTTATTTTGTGGGCCGGGATATCAAATAGCCATCTTGCTTCTATCACCTCAAATGCCTTATTGACACAGGTGGCGCTATCGACATTGATTTTCATGCCCATATCCCAGAAGGGGCGGTTAAGGACGTCCTGCATGGTAACCTTCGACAATCGCTGTTTGTCCATATCCGCTATCGGTCCTCTGCCCATCGTCAGAATAAGACGGTTGATTTCACTCCGTGCCCCGGATTTCAAAGACTGAAATAGGGCGGAGTGCTCGGAATCAATCGGAATGATCGTGACGTTGTGTTTTTTTGCCAACTGCATGACGATATTGCCGGCCAGGACCAGCGTTTCTTTGTTGGCCAAGCCAATTTCTTTTCCCAGTTTAATTGCCTCAATGGTCGGTACAAGCCCGGACTTTCCAACCAGTGAATTAACAACCATATCGACCCGGTCATCGGTGCCAGCTCTGACAATATTTTCTTCGCCGGCATATACTTTGATGTCGACTTCCTTCGAGAGGGTTTCTGCCTTGTTTTCATCGGAAAAAACGACGAATTCAGGTCGGAATTTTTTAATTTGCTCCCTTAAGAGTTCAATATTTCGATGGGCTACCAGCGAGATGACATTGAATCTGTCCGAAAATCGTTCCACGATATCCAAAGTCTGCTTGCCAATTGATCCGGTAGAGCCCAATATTGCGATATTTTTCATGTCACATGCCAGTTTAAATTTTATCTGGGAAAAATTATCGAGCCGGAAGAATTATGGGCGCTGATTATCAAGTCGTTTGCTTGGGTGATAGCGGCTATTCAACCATTTAAAAATATCCTGCACGGCCTATTTTAATAAACCAGCCATGATATTCATTTTTATGCACATAATCAAGCAGTTTATCAGGCACCAAAAAAAATGACAATATGTAAAATTTTGATTGCAAAGTCAGATCGTTTAGTTGTATATACTTCTAAACTATTAAACAATTGATTGTACCCTCCTGCTCGCCGTGCTCCGGGAGCGCCATTTAGGAGAGATAACATTGAAAATCGTTGACGCGTCCAATCCCATACCAAAATATCTGCAAATCAGTGCCTGGCTGAAAGAGGTGATTCAATCCGGCCGATACAAAGTCGGCGAGAGATTACCTTCGGAAGTTGAACTTTCCCGAATGTGCGGTGTTAACCGAAACACTCTCAGACAGGCCATCGCAGAATTAACCGTTGCCGGAATTTTGAGAAAGGAGAAAGGTACCGGAACCTTTGTCAGCGCACCGGCGCCTTCAGAAGTCAAGCACAAGCTTGAGCGAATATATAGCTTCAGAGACATGCTGGGACAAAGCGGGATTAAGGCAAAGACCATTGTTATGGATAAAGGTATCGAGCAGGCCGATGAGTATGTGGCCAAGACCTTATTTTTGGGCAGCAGCAAAAAAGTGATTGCGGTACGACGAATCAGAGCCGGAAATGGGACTCCTTATATATATGAAGAAAGCTTTCTGCCAGCGGACACCTTTGAAGGGTTTTTAAATTTTGATTTGACAGGCTCCATGTATGATCTCATTTCGGAACGTTTTAACGTCGTGCTCGCCAGGAGCAAACAGACCATTAGTGCTGTGAATTTAGATAAAAAAATAGCCAAAATCCTTGAAATTGAACCAAATTCAGCTGCAATTTTCTCAGAATACATCACCTTTGACGATAAGAATATGCCGGTGGAAATATTATATTCATACTACCGGGGCGATAAATATAAGCTGGAAATTGAGCTCGGAAGGTATCATGCCAAACCGAACGGCGTCAGCATCACAGCAGATTAATCCGCAATCAGGTTTTCATCGAGAACTTACAGAAATAATTGAAGAATGGTACGACCTGGGCCGGGTTATAGAGATTTTCGAAATCTCCGGCGGGTGTGAGAACCGCAGCTACCGAATAGAGGTCGATACGGACAGCGCCACCAAAAGGTATTTTCTGCGCCAGTATAAACACGGCACTGCCGAGCGGAAAATTCAATTTGAACATGCACTTCTCAACTATTGCACGGCCCAAGGTTTCTCCATTGCCGGTCGTGTCATCGTCAACCGACAGGGGGCGACCTATATCAAGTCGGCCCACAGCAAACATTTTATTGCCATATTTGAATTCCTGGAAGGTGAGGACAAATATGCCTGGCATAATCCGGCCCTCAGCAGGGAAGAATTAGCCAGTGCCTCGAAAATGCTGGCTTTGTTTCACACGGCCGTGAAGGGATTCGATCCGGGGAATTTCAGAATGCTTGAACCACCGATTCGAGAGTTGCTGCCGACGTTGGGTGACGGATTTGCGAATTATGCTCAAACCGGCGAGAGCAGCCAATTCAAACACTTTTTTTTGATGCATCTGGATAACATTCTGGAATCGATTGAGACGATCCAAATCAGCGATGCGGACGCATCAAACATGCCGCTTTGTGTGATCCATTGCGATTATCATCCCGGCAATCTTAAATTTCTTAACAATCAAGTCGTTGGGATTCTTGATTTCGACTGGTCCAAAATAGACTTCAGGCTGTTTGATTTGGCCATGGCCGTCGACTATTTTTGCAGCAGTTGGGATGAAACCCAAGACGGTGAATTGCTCCTGGATAAAACGTCCTGGTTCCTGGGCACTTATCAGCAACATTTATATCAAACCGGCGGCATGAATCCTTTGGATACAGTGGAAATCAGAAACCTAACGGCAATGCTTTCCGCGGCCAACCTGTGCATCGTCCAATGGATCGTATCAAGGGTCCGTACAAATGTCGATTTAAACGATCTTGAATACCTGACTTATCTCAAGCACCATGTCAGGCTCATGAATTTTATTGCTGAACATCGGAGCGATATATCGCAGTTGACTGTCGATCTAAATTGAAAAAATCAGCGACCACCGGATGGACTGGGGTATGAGAATGGTTACTGGAAAGGCCCGCGATTACCTCAGCTGTGGGCCGCTGATTTTTATTCGTCAACCTTGATGGTTTCGAAAAAGGTCAATTTTCATTAATTTCGATTTCATAACATATTGAAATTACTGATGGCGAAATTCTGCTTTTGTGCTTTTTGAGCCTTTTTGCGGCGTTATCAACCTTAAATTCCGGCTCTTTTGGGGCGGGATATAGGTATCGGTTTAATCGAGGATATAGATATGCTAGCTTTTGATGATTTGATAAGCCAAGCACCTGCAGAACATCGGGATGCCCTGGCACATGAAAAGATCGTTTATGAAGGTATTCAGGAAAATGCCAAGACGGTTCTGGCTGAGGTCGGTATCGAAACCAGGAATAAAAACGTTATCGCCTTGCTGGAGGGCACCGGTCTGGCCGGTTATGATGAATCGACTGCACGAATCTACCTGTTGCCGGAGTTAATTGATCAGGCTCTGGATACGGCTCCCAAAACATTTTCAGGCGATGAAGGGATCAACACGCTGGGGATTGGCGGCATCCCGCCATTTTTATATCGGGAGACCGATGAGTTTCCCATGCCTGCCAGTTATGAAGAGCTGGCGCATTTAATACAGGTTATTGGGGAAAATCTGGATGTGGTTCGGTTTTTGAGCCAACCCGTCAAGGTGCATCGGGGTGATCCGCTGGCCTGCAACAAGATTATGGATTCTCTCGATAATTGCATCAAGGTAACCTGCAGTGCTTATATGAATGACGAAGATGCCGTGGGATGGTTTTCCGGTAGAGAAGATTGGCATGACTCTATCTGCGGACTGAAATCACCGCTGACGGCCATGGATGATATGCTGCAGGCCCTGATAAAAAGCGCTGAGGCCGGTAATAATCTGCGACTTACCACCATGCCGCTTGCCGGCCGGACATCACCCCACACCCCCCAGGGATGTATGATTCTCAATCAGTCCGAGGTGATGTTCATGCTGGCGGTAGCCCAAACAGCCAACCCGGGGGTGTTGTGCATGTTTGGCGGAATGCCTTGCACCACGGGTCCCCATGGTGACCTGTCATATTCCCATGATGCCATGAACCTGATGAATGTTGCGGTGGCACGGCTCAATATGTGGGTGACAGGACTGCCAACTGTTCAATCCGGGGGGAGTACCGAAGAAAAACGACCCGATGAGCGTGCCCGGCAGGACGGTATTCGCGGGCGACGAATTTTATGTGAATTCGGTGTTCACCATGCCAGGCATTGTTTCGGCGTATTGGATAATCTTAATTTTTTCAGTGAAACGGCCTTTGTTAAAGACTGCGAGGCCCACAGGAGTTTTTTGGCCAACAAACCGGAAACCTTTGCTTTGAAACCGGTCCATATGCCACCAGACAATGAGGCCCTGGAGGTCATCCGGCGGGTGGCAGGTGGCGATTACTACGTGGATTACCACACCACGGCTCATATCTCGGTCTTCGATGACTGGGCGGCAGACTTGGCGGAAAAAGGCCTGCTGCCGCCCACATAGGTGCTTATGGGTTCAGGGGTTCAAGGTTTCATTCTCGTCCTTGGACGGCGTTTGCTAACCTTATTTACAATAAAAGCGTCCGCTTCGCCATTTTAAATCCAAAATTTGCAGCCAAATTATAAATTATCTATGAAAATTAGTGTTTTACAAGTACATTGAGTATCAAGTTTTTTTTGGCCTTAACCCGGAACGTGTGAACCCTGAACCTGTGGACGGTGACCTAGCAAGATACTCTTGGCAAATCGATTGAAGCAGGGAAGTAAAAATGTATTTAGGGTTGCAAAAGTAAAAATTTTTTGTATATACGTCTATAACAATGATCTCATAGATAACAATCCATCTAATGGACAGGAGGAATCAAAATGGAAGCTAGAAATTTTTTTGAAAGATTGGTGGACGTGAGCCCGGGGATGGAGATTTGGTGGGATTCATCGCCTGTTATTTTTAACAACTGGTGCAAAAAACTGCTGGAAAAGACTGATGCCCAGGACCGGGATAATCTCAGCCAACAGTTTGCGCGGATGTACGATGAGAATAATCCGATTGAGCAGCTATTTAGAGGGGTGACAACCAATCCGCCCCTGTCGCTGCAGGCCATTCAAGACGACCCTGCTTACTGGGAAAAAAAGGCCCAGAAAATTCTGGCTGAAAATCCTGATTTGGACAAAGAGGGACTATTCTGGGAGCTTTACAAGTCGGTTGTCAAGGCCGGTTCGGACATGTACCTGTCCTTGTTTGAGGCCAGCGGCTACAAGGAAGGGTTCCTTTCCGGGCAGGTCGATCCGCGCAGTGCCTTTGACAAAGATGCCATGATGCGCCAGGCAGAAGAGATTGCCGCGATCAACCCCAATGTGATGGTCAAAGTTCCTGGAACCAAACAGGGTTACGAGGTCATCGAGGAATTGACCGCCAAAGGCAT
>JASFSK010000199.1:0-7711 GCA_050114455.1 Desulfobacterales bacterium
CCCGCAGTCAGACCACCGGCCTTTTCCAGGACGGTTTTTAAAATGGTCAAAGGTGAAATTATTGTACCAAAGTCTGGGAAGCCGGTTTTACGTCCTGCTGATGTCTGGTGAAATCGTCATATCGGTTGTTTTTATCGAAGCGATGATCGTTTCCATCAGCTTGCTCATCATCCCCCTGATTTTCATCACGCGAGGCAATCAATATCCCCATGTATCCCAGGTTGCCTATTTTTCAGGTATCGGAGCCGGATTTATGCTGGTTGAGCTGTATTTTATCAAATCCTTCATTCTCGTGCTAGGAGATCCCGTCATCAGCTTTACCCTGGTGATATCGGCCATTTTAATTTTTTCCAGCTTGGGCGGCTTATGGGCGCATCGGCGCCAGAGGAAACGTGTCAAATCCTCTTTAACGGCCCTGATTGGTATGTTGGCATTGACAGTTGTGGGTTTTGAATGCTGTTCGGATTATCTCCTGAAACTGCCGGTGCCCCCACGCTTCATCATCGGCGTTCTTCTATTACTGCCGATGGGTTTCTTGATGGGACTGCCCTTTCCCCTCGGTATGCGGCACATCTTGAACAACCCGGTTCAAAGGGCATATGCCTGGTCGGTAAATGGATGTGCCTCGGTGTTAAGTTCCATTGTAGCGGCCCAAGTTTCTGTCAGCTTTGGGATTCCCGTCGTCGCGGTCGGTGCAATGATGTTTTATTTGCTGGCTTTCGTCGCCATCAGAACAAAATCAAAACCGATTGAATGACCAGGTCTCTTGTCATTCATTGTTTTCCTCCTCGATTTTCCAGGCTTTTCGGCGCAGAATCCGTCGGATAAACCCAAAAATCGTCAGAAGAGCCGCCAGAAAAAACAAGATGCCGTAAAGGTTGTTGGATAGATAGACCAGCCACCGGGGTGTGCGTTGAAGATGTTCGAGCCAGTCTTTTTCCAGCTCAGCACTGTTCAGGCCGAAAGTTCTTAAAACAGCAGTATCCAAATGTTCATCATTTTTCAAACGATCCAATAATTCCAGGATGCTATCTGTTCCGTATTTTCTATCAAGAAAATTGATCACACTTTTGCTTTGCTCATAGGCGAGCATTAATGATTCTCTGTCTCGCGGAAAAGAATTCGCCAATTGTCTGAGCGACAAAACACGGTCGGTCATCATGGCCGCATCAAGCTTTGACGAATGTTTACCTATAAATATTTCCCCCATACCGTCACTGGCCCATTGACAAATTCCCTCTTCAAGCCATCTGGCAAGGTGCCGGCGCTTGATGTGATGGTGCAGCAAAAGATGACATAGCTCATGTTTAAATGTGATCCGAAGCGTAAATGGATACTGGTTCATCTTGGAATAATCGATAACGATTAAATTTTTATCAGGGATCGCAATGGCGACAAAAAGATTATTTCGGAATAAATTCCGGAAGGCTGAGGCGTTTTTAACCAAAATCACCTGGGGACGGACATCCAAATTCCAGGAAAACGTTCTGATCAACTCCTGCTTTAGATCCGGATACAGCTCCAGGAGCTGGCTGGCAGCGCCTTCAAGGGAAGTTTCGTAGGTAACGGTCAAGTCATCATTTTGCAGCATCCGGGGCTGCTCCAAACCGTAAGATGGCAGCACGAAAACGCCTATCAAGCAGACCAGGAGGCCTAAATTAGATATCAATGCGGGTTTTTTTTGCATAAATCGGACTTTATTACACTTGTCACTTGAATTCAAAGGCTTATTTTTGCTATACATATCGATTTGGTGTACCCCTTCACTGCGGAGGGTTTTTCGAAATGAGTGTTTAGAGTTTCGTTTCGGTCCTAAAAATACACCAAAACCGATGGGCAGTGGCTGGAGGCTTATGATGCGTATTCAGGTAGATTGCTATGCTGGATACCGCGGTGAAGAGACACCCCGCCGTATTCGGATGGCCACTTACAAAATTGACGTAAAAGAGGTTCTCGATCGGTGGCTGGCCCCAGACCATCGTTATTTCAAGGTGATTGGCGATGATGAAGCTACCTATATCATCCGGCACGATACGATAAAATGGGAGTGGGAATTGGTCTTTTATCGGTCAGTCGAAGAGTTCACCGATGACAGCAGTGAAATTGGGAAAAGTTGAAGGTATGTTAGTGTTCAAAGGTTAAACGGTTTTGCCCCGTTTACCTTGAACCGGGTAAGACTGTATTCGTAGCAAAAAAACCATAAGGCCCATGGAGGTAAAGCATGAGCGAAGATAAAACGATTGATATTTTAAAAAATGCCATTTTGCTGGAAAAAAGAGGTCAGGCTTTTTATTCAAAAATTGCACACCAAGCAACCGGCAAGGCCGTTAAAGTCTTTTTTGAATTGATGGCGGATGAAGAGGTCAAACATGTTGCAATTCTATCAGAGCAGTTTAAAGCCTACCGTCAGAACAAACAATTTAATCCCGGAAATTATCAGGAAGATCATGCCAACAGTATTTCTGCCAAGGTTCTAACCGGAGATTTAAAAAAAGAAATGTCCGCCGCCGACTATGAGGCCGCCGCGATATCAGCGGCAATGGCCATGGAAAAAAATGCAATTCAACTCTACTCCGACCGGGCATCGGAAGCCTTGGACTCAAATGAAAAAGCCCTTTACAATTGGCTGGCCGATTGGGAAAAGCAGCATTTAAATTTTCTGGCCGAAATTGACAGGGAGCTCACCGAACAAGTTTGGCACGATAACAATTTCTGGCCGTTTTAGCGGCAGATAGCACCGTAGAAACCACCATACGGTTATCGGTTTCAATCGGGCGAAAATAAATCAACATATTCAATCACACAGGGGCACCAGCATGACCGGACAGGGTGAGTTTTCCAGTATGGTCATCCCGACATAGTCAATCCGGCCCATACACATTTTCTCCTTGTGCGAATGACAGCCCAATACGAGTAGATCCGCCGGCAAATCACGGGCCAACTTGCAGGCCTCCAACGCCGGATCGGCAGGTCGGCACTTAAACGTCACCTGGGTCAGGTCTCCGAAGAGCGGCTTAACTTCATTTTGATAGCGATGTTCTGCTTCTTGCCTGAGTCGAACCAATGTCGGATCAGTCTCCTTGGTCGCCTGCAACGAATAATCGAGAGCGTGGAATATGTGAAGCTCAGCATCGTTTTGGCGCGCCAATTCCAAACTTTTCTTAAGTGCAAACATGCTGGCCGGTCCGAATTTCAATGCGACTAGAATTCGTTTGAACATTTTGCTTCTCCCCTTGGTTTTGAAGGTTCACCATCTTTGGGGCAACCGAATTTCGGCATGAAAAGTTTTGAAACCAAGTGCAGGTGAAAAAATGTTGATCGGTGATGAATACAACCCGAAGATCCCCGCGGCGACTTCGTCTTTTAAAAAAGTAGAGTTGTCTTCTCCTCCCATCTCTTATATGGTGCAGATAGATTCAGATCGGTTGAAAGCACTATACCTGTTGCACACAGCCATAGTCAAATAAAAACTCGCCCTGATGAATGTGTTCTCCATGCCTTGCATCGGTTTTTACCTCGTTTTGGTCAATGTTCCCCTGTAGTGGAATTGGCTGATTGGTGCGACCATGTTGGTTTTTCTGACTCTCATGGTCCTGGTGTTCACACTTATCCGGATATTGAAATTTTGGGGGAAACCAACGTTTAAAAAATCTGTTGGAATGTGGTAGACCAGCGACCCCGGTAGCAAGTCTCCATGTGCGGACCCAATCAATAGAGATTGTTTATTAGGGCCAATGGATGCCTGCCGGATGCCCGGCCAGGGTTCCCACTATATTCTATTTAGTCTTGCCACCGCTTCAACATGATGGGTATGGGGAAACATGTCCACCGGTTGAACCTCCTCAAGTCGATACCTCCCCTGCATCATCTGAGCATCCCTGGCCATGGTGGCCGGATTGCATGAAACATAGACTATCCGGTCGGCGTCCAGCTCCAGCACCTGTTTGACAACATCCTTGTGCATTCCGGCCCTGGGCGGATCAATAATCAGCACATCCGGCCGTTGGGTAATTTGCGGCAGACAACTGCGAATATCACCTCTAATAAAGCGGCAGTTTGAGACCCCGTTTAGGTGGCAATTCTTTTCAGCATCCGATACTGCACTCTCAACAATTTCGATGCCGATGATGGTCTTGCTGTGATCGGACAACAAAATCGGTATGGTTCCGGTTCCGCTGTATAGGTCCAATACGGTCTCATTCCCGCTGAGCATGGCATATTCTTTCACCGTTTCATACAGCAGCACTGCTCCGCGGGTATTGGTCTGGAAAAATGAATTTGCCGATATTTCAAACCCAAAACCGGAAATAGTGTCTGAAATACTATCAGACCCGGCAAGCGTATGTTCAATTTCGCCAACAGCAACACCGGCTTTTCGAGCGGTGATATTGTGGACAACTGATACCACCGCGGGATAGCGCTCTCTCAAGCGATTTGCCAGAGGCTGAACGGCCTGACGATCGTCATCGGCGGTTACGACATTCACCATCCATTGATTATGGGCCACCGAATGCCTTAGCACCAGAAAACGCCAAAACCCGATATGGCTTCGCAATCCATATACCGGCCGCTTGGATGTGCGAATATACTGTCTGACTTCATCCATCAATTGGTTGCCCAAATCCGGTTGCAACAGGCATTTTCTGGTATTCAGAACCTTGTGAAACGTTCCGGGCACATGAAGACCAAGCGCAAACCCACGATCGATATCGTTTCGTTCCATTTCATGGGGTAAAAGCCAGCGTCTGTCCGAACAGGAAAACTCCATTTTGTTGCGATAGCCGAAAATGCGCTCAGAAGGGACGGCATCGTGAACCGGCACACCCTTCAGGCCCCCGATATGTTCCAGCGAATCTTTAACATGCTGCCTTTTGTAGATTAGCTGTTGGTCATAGGTTAAAAATTGCCACTTGCACCCCCCGCAGTAGCCGCTATACTCACAGGGCGGTCGAATTCGGTGGGGAGATGATTGAATGAGATCAATTATCCGGGCTTCAGCATATTTTTTTTTCTTTCGAAAAATACGGATTCTAACACGGTCTCCGGGGACAGCCTGATCGACAAATACCGCCATTCCACCCAGGCGAGCCAGCCCCTGGCCGCCGTAGGCCAAGTCCGTAATCTCGACTTCGGCCTGCAGGCCTTTTTTAATTTTCATAAGACTTTCTTGCACTCAAAAGCTATTCAGCGACCGACATCGGGATAGAAGGGATGAGCTAGCGCCTTGTAAAAATACGGCCCACTTCCTCTATCGACCGCTGATGGTTAACACAGGTGGGAATTATTGATTACAACCGAACCAAAATGGTGTATTGAATGGCAGTAAACCAAACAAAATCCATCGCTGCAACCGCGAAAATCATCAGAATGCGGTTCGACGACATCAGCTATCATGACACTAGGAAAACCAAAATTGTCTTCAAAACAATCCATCATTAAACCGATCAGCTTCAGATCCGATGGCTTTAAACTCAACGGAATTTTGCATCTGCCTCGGGTCCCGCGTCCTCCAGTGGTGATCGGCTCACATGGATTACACAGTAGCAGCAATTCCCCCAAGCAAATTGCGCTGGCCAGATACTGTAACCGACTCGGCATCGGCTATTTCCGCTTTGATCATCGCGGGTGCGGCGCCAGTGAAGGAAATTTTGAAGCGATTACATCCCTCGACGCCCGTAGCAAAGATCTTAGCGACGCGGCGGCCATCATACGTCGATCAGAAGATACCGGATCCCAAATCGGCCTTTTCGGAAGCAGCATGGGTGGAACGGTCTGTTTAAACGTCGCAAACGATTTGAGTGTGGATGTTCTGGTGACATTTGCCGCCCCTATTTGCAGTCGGATTGAACAGAAACAATCCCCAGAGAACGCAATTACAGACATTCCGAAAATTTTTTTAGATTACCGCAAGCGTGCCTTCGACATCAGCGAAAAACTTTCGAATATTGGCAATATTCTGATCTTTCACGGAGATGCAGATACGGTTGTTCCAATTTCCCATGCCGAAGAAATCTATAAATGGGCCAGCCAACCAAAAAAAATGATTAAACAAATACTGGGTGACCATCCAATGAGCAATCCCGCCCACCAGAAGGTCTTTGTCAGGGAAGCGTCGCAATGGTTCAAAAAGGGTTTGCAACCGTAAAGATACTCCCAATCTGTCAACCAAGATTGATACTATTGCAGATGGCCGCCATTGTCAGCTTCTGGCGACAAATAATGATCCAGAAACTTTTTCACAGCCGGTCCATAACCCGGCGTTTTGCTTGAATCACTGTGTCCTGCACCGGGTGCCAGATAAAGATTTACCTGGCCGGATGGGAAACTGCTTTTAAGCTTCAAAGCGAATTTCACCGGAAACCGCCGATCGTTCTGACCATGTATCAGCATGACCGGCATTTTTAATGACGGTGCCAAGCGCTCTGGGCTCACCGCCGCCAATTTATTTCTATAAAATATATTCATCCAGTACAGTATCATCGGGCCGAACAGGTTGCCGAAAAGAGGATTGACCCACCGATACAGACTCAAGAGCGCCTCTTTGGTATCCGCATAGCATGCTTCCAAAAAAAGGAGCTTAATTTTATCAGGATTTCTTTCGGCTGCAATGATGGCGCCGCCCGCGCCGGCAGAGTGTCCGTACAAGACCACCGGCTCGCCGACCCAGTTCAGCACCGCTTCAATATCCTCGCAAAACTTCATCGCATTCATAAACCGGCACGAACTAGATTTTCCGTGATCCCTGGCACTGTGAATAATCGTCGTAAATCCCCAACGGCCAAAGTAACGGGCCCGTGAGACCATGCGATCCCGATTACGACCCCATCCATGGGCCAGAACCACCGTCCCCTGGATGATTTGGCGGTGAGGCTTTATTTTCCATACTTCCAAGAAGCCGCCACCACTCAAAGATATTTGGGTGTCGATAATCTTTCCCCAATCCGGAGGGTCCTCAACCGCATTTCGTGGAATTTGTTGGACAAGGTAAGTTAAAAACAAGGTCAAAAGCAGGAACAGCAGCAAAGTTACGAGGACAATGGTAAAGATCACCTGCATTGGCATCTGATTCCCAGAAGCTCTTGTCGCAACACATCGAGTGCCGCGGTCGCGAAGACGCGTTTATAGGTCTGGCGATTCTCACAGGTAAATTTGAACCGATATCCTTTGGTAAAACTAGCATCCGCGAGCCCGATACAAACCGTTCCGACGGGCTTGTCTTTGGTGCCACCCCCCGGTCCGGCGATACCGCTAACTGATAATCCATAGGTTGCACCGGAGACTCGCTGTACGCCGAGTGCCATTTCAGTGGCAGTTTCCCTGGATACGGCACCATACCGGTTGAGAGTAAGCGATTTCACATCGAGAATTTTCATTTTGATGTCATTTGAATAGGTAACTGCAGAAAAAAGAAAATAATCGGAACTTCCTGCTACATTGGTTAATAAATGGGCAATCAGACCCCCGGTACAGCTCTCAGCCAGCGCAAGACTGGCATTTTTTGTTCGCAACAAATTGCCCACCACCTGTTCGATGGGCGCAGCAGTTTCTAATATCATCATGCCCCCATGCGATTGGAGCCGATAGGCGAATTTGCTTTCAACAGGCTGAACCTTTCAAACCCAATTAGCAACGGCTTTATTTTATCAATTTAAACTTTAATTAAATAAATTTATATCACTGTAAATATTATAGTATTTAATCTATTATGCAG
>JASFSK010000200.1:0-7692 GCA_050114455.1 Desulfobacterales bacterium
ACAGCAAAAAATATCGACTGGAAGAGGATAGGTTTTCTTTTCCTGGGGATTTTCTTATTTGCGGTGGTTTACTGGTCCCCGGCCTGGCCGGATGCGGTTGATCCCAACGGTAAGAACTTTATTCTGAGCACCGCAGGCAAAGGTGCCATTGCGGTGTTTTTGTTGGCCGCCACCTGGTGGGTATTCGAGGTGGTTCCCATCGGCGTCACCAGCCTGGCCATCGGGGTGCTGCAGGTGTTGTTCATGATCCGTCCGGCCAACGAGGCTTTCAAAGACTTCATGGATCCCAACGTTCTGTTTATATTCGGCTCCATCGTGGTGGGTCTTGTCTTTACCAAAACCGGCCTGACCCGACGCATTGCATACAAGATGCTGGTCATTGTGGGTGAGAAGACCAGCATGATTTATCTGGGTTGTTTTGTATTGACCTCCGCTTTGACGCACATTATGGCCCACACCGCCGTGGCCGCCACCATCTACCCGCTGTTGGTGGCCATTTATGCCATGTACGGTGAAGGCGACAAGCAAACCAAGTTCGGCAAAGGACTGTTTATGGGCATGGCCTATGTGGCCGGTGCCGGTTCCATCGTAACATTGTTGGGAGCCGCCCGCGGGGCCGTGGGTCTCGGCTTTTATGGTGAAGTCACCGGTAAAAGTGTCGGTTTTTTTGAACTCACCTATTACATGGCACCCATCGGGTGGCTGATGACCTTTTTGCTGTGGATCTTTTTCATGATCGTGCTCAAACCGGAAAAAAAAGCCATCGAAGGCCTGCGTGAACGGGCCAAGAAACTCAACAATGAATTGGGTTCGATTACCTCAAAAGAAATCATCGCCGCCACCATCGTGGGGGCTGCGATCCTCGTCCTGGGAATTTCAGCCGTCTTGAAATCCACGATTCCGGGCTTCGTACCACCCCACAAAACCGCAGTTTTGCTGGTATCCACCATTTTATTTTTCATTACCAGGCTACTCGATATCAACGATCTGGAGGAAATTCCCTGGAATATCATCTTACTGTTTGCCGGTGCCATGAGCATCGGCTTCTGCCTGTGGCAGACCGGAGCGGCGGAGTGGATGGCCATCAACTGGCTGGCATTGTTCGTCGAGGCCAACTGGTTTGTGTTTGTGATGAGCATCGCTTTTTTCATCATGATGATGACCAATTTCATCATGAACGTGGCCGCCATCGCCATCACATTGCCGGTGGCTTTGGTTACCGCGCCATATCTGGGAGTGGCCGGCGAGGTCGTCTTGTTTGCCTGCCTGGTGGTCGCCGGTATGCCCTTTCTCCTGCTGGTGGGCGCCGCCCCCAATGCCATCGCCTATGATTCCAAGCAATTCACAACCGGGGAATTTTTTCTATACGGCATCCCCGCCAGTATCATTTTGATGATTGCCACCGGGTTTGCCGTCTATGTGCTCTGGCCCATTATGGGCATGCCGGTTTTGACCGGCGGTTAATACGAGAAGCCATATCAGCGCTTAGGAGGGTATTTCCATACAGACCTTCTTAGGGCGACTGCCTAAGATTAGATAAAAATACAAAATTGAATTCCGGAGATCCGTACTGTCTTAGATCGACGATCAAGATTTCAGTTCATTTCCTTCCCTGTGCACCCTTTATGGCCGAATAATGATCGTCGGGTATAATCCTTCTAAGTCGCCGTCGGGATAGGGTTGAATCGTATTAAACGAAATCTTCTGGTTCTTTTGGGCATGTCCTTTGTTCCCGGTACCGTCAAAGAAAGCACCGTTCGCTTCCAGGATGTGATGGATACGATCGCGGAACGCATTAATAAAACTGGCGCCGCGCCCTTCGTAGGACAAGTTCCCCTGTATCAGACCGTCATCAATTTTTGAAAATTGCTTCACGCTCATACTATTGGCTTCCAAATCATCCTGGTTGTTAATCAGGCCCCAGACCAGATGGCCGGGCGGGATGGTCAGCGGCTCTGCTATATCGATGATGGTGTGGGGCATGATGATACTTTCTTTGCCGACCGTCAACCGACTTTCTGGACGACCCCGTAAAAAACTGTTGAAACCGACAAATATATTTTCAGCCAGATCCGCTTCGATTATCTTGGCCCCGTGGGCGGTGATATTGAAGCCCGCCAGGGTTGAGTTGATAATGTAACAGTTTTCCTGGGCATTGGCGCCTTTGCCAAGTGCAGCATTTTGAAGATAGGCACGTTGAGCGACCAGTACATTTTCACTGATGCGGGTTTTGGGCTTGACCACCGCATACCGATCCAACGAGGCGTTAGCCGGAACCGGAATGGAAGGCCCAATATTGACGACCTCAAACACGCGCTGGAAATCCCTTTTGTATTTCTCCACAAAATCCATAATGAACCCCTGGGCCGGCCGTCCCCCTGTGAAATTGATGTAGTGCTTCAATTTGTTCAGTGGATAGCGGTACAAGAAATTGAAATCATCGGGACTGCGAACCCAGACGGTGCCAGGACCGACATTGAGGTGGCCGATCTCGCCAGCCTGGACGTAAGAAAAGGCGCCGATTACGCAATCCCGCATGGTCGTTAAATCAACGGTAGCGAAAGGTCCCAAAAAGCAGCCGTCGCAAGGCGAACCATGGATGTTGGCGTAATGTGCAGATACGGTATCCTTGATAAAAAATTTCTCTAAGGTTTCGGGGTCATGGGAAAAATTGTGCACCAGGGTTTTAATGAGAAAGCTGTCTTCGATGTCAATGCCTTCATCTTTGGCGACCAGAATGTCATAATTCTGAAAGTGGAAAACATCATCTTTGTGCTTGAGCTCATCACCCCGAATATCGCTTTTGTAAAGAATTGAATTTCTGGTCCGGCATTTTCCCAGGAAATAGCTGCCAGCCAGGCTGGAATGTCTGAATTCGAAGTTTAGCGGATGGTATGGGGTGACCCCGTAAAAGGCATAAAATTTTACCATCTGGTTGAGGGGAACGAGGTTTTCAATATCTGGGGTAATATCGTAATCAAGTTCACGCAGGTTAATATTGATTCTCAATGCGATTCTGTTGAAGAGTTTTTCAAGCTCCTTCATGGTGCATCCTTTTCAAGTAAGTTATTTATTAAATATCAATTTCACATTCTTTCATTGCGTGGAAAATCGCCGCAAAAACGTCCGTCAAGCGGAGAATTCCGACAATTTTTTTATCTATAGTGACGAGCAGCGATAAATGCCTTCCGGTGACCAATTGCATGATGGCCGATTCCAATGATGCCTCCTGCTCGATAATCTCGCCCTCTGAAGGGGCCTGCATGAAATCCTCGACCTTGAGTCTGGATGCTTCGCTGCAAAGGCCCCTTAGGGGCGCTGCCCCCAGCTGACGGCGTTTGCGCAAATCATGAACGAATCGATCACTGAAACCGAATTGACCCAACTCCTTGTATTCGCCTGGATCCCCAGTTTTCGGTTCAAGGGCACGCAGCACATCCAATTGACCCAATTTGCCAATAACCCGCTGGTCTTTATCGAGAATTAAGACACCGCGGTGTTTATATTTGGTGTGGTCGTATTCTTCTTGGGCCTTTTCCAGGGCCAAAACGGCCTCAAACAAAGTTGACCCTTCAGGTACGGTTGCATATTCCGACAGCGGCACCATTAATTCCTTGACAGAATAATCGCTCACAAGATACCTCCAAATTTTATACAGTCATTTTTATATCCCGGAAAGTTTTTTGAATCATATCCGGATAAGCTCATTTTAATTAAAACCATGTGCGAAGACCTAATTACTAAGGTTCCATCTCAAACACAAGCCATTTTTACAGATTTTGCCACGCAAGTAAGAAGCTGGCAAAATTTTTACCTTATGTTCGAAGCCATGCGTTAAATTTGATAATTGCATAATTTTGGGCACCTGTGGTAATGTATTTTAAAGTAGTTTCAGACAATCAGCGACCAACCGCAGGGTTAACCCTAACGTTGCAACAGACGGGTTAATTCGGGGCAAGTCAAAAGCTGGGGGCAAGAATTTTCTCGGAATGGGTTGGGTAGTTGACTGCAAGCAAAGGATCTTTGTGCCCCGTTTTATAGATCACCCCAACGATCGCAACTATGGAGATGAATACAGCCAAAATATGCCTTAAAAGGGAGTGTATCGATGAGCATCGCAAACGTGTTATTGGTAGACGATGAAGTCAGCTTCATTGAAACATTCAGCGAGCGCTTGGAGTTAAGGGATTTTGAAATTTCAAGAGCATTCAGCGGGGAAGAAGCCTTGCAGGTGCTGGAAGAAAATGAAAATATCGAAGTCGTGATTCTGGATGTCAAGATGCCGGGTATGGATGGCATCGAAACGCTTGGTGAAATCAAAAGAAAAAAACCACTGGTGGAGGTCATCATGCTATCCGGCCACGCCGATGTCGAATCAGCCATTGAGGGAATGAAACATGGCGCCTTTGACTATTTGATGAAACCGGTTGACATGGATCCGATAATTGCAAAGGTAACCGAGGCAGCCACAAAAAAGCGAGAGCATGAGGAAAAAATTATTCAGGCACGCATCCAAGAAATCACCTCCAGAAGAGCATAAAGCCATCAGGTTCTACCGTTACCCGAGTGGGTGCGCGGCGCCAGATTGATCAACTCCCGCAAATTGATGCAGGCGCCCGACCCGGAGTCTAAAGTTTCTTGAGCATATTTTCATGGCCAGCCTAAATTTACCCAACCGTTGCCAATGAATCAAGCATTAATATCGTCGGGAAAGGAAGGTCGAAAGGTCACGCTAATTGGATTTTTTGCCAATGCCCTTTTGATCCTACTCAAGTTCCTAACCGGCATTTTCGGCGGCAGCCAGGCCTTGATCGCCGATGCGATCCACTCTATTTCCGATCTGTTCACCGACGCCGTGGTCCTTTTCGGCATAAAAATGGGACGCAAGCCTCCTGACAAGGAGCATCATTTCGGACATGCCCGCATCGAAACGCTGGCGTCTGCTGTTATCGGGCTGGCTCTGATTGTAACGGCCGTGTACCTGGGGATAGAATCCGCTTTAAATATCTATCGAAACACCGAATATCATCCCACCGGGGTGGCCCTGATCGGGGCAGGTATGTCCATCGCTGTCAAAGAGGCCCTCTACCGTTACACGGTTATGATCGGAAGACGTATAAAAAGTCAGCTGATTGTGGCCAATGCATGGCACCACCGTTCAGACGCCCTGTCTTCCGTAGCAGTCCTGCTGGGTGTCGCGGGAACACTGATTAACCCTTCCTGGCACATTCTTGATGCTTACGCCGCCTTGATTGTCTCTTTTTTTATTGTCAAAGTCGGTTTGGATATCCTCAGGAAAACACTGCGGGAATTTACCGACACCGCTCCACGGCCGGAAATCATGGAAAAGCTGATGCAACTCTCGCGAGCCGTAGACGGCGTGATGGATGCCCACGATCTGCGAGTTAGAACTTCGGGAGGCTTTTACCAGGCAGAAATCCACATTGTCGTCGATGGTCAATTGACGGTGACCGAGGGTCACCGTATTGCCAAAACGGTGGAACGCTCCCTGGCCGAAGAGATGGAAGAACTCGACCGGGTGATAGTCCATGTCGATCCGGCGGTCGAGAGGTAGCTCAAAATTCGAAATGGATGCAATGAGCTGGACAGATGTTATCGGCACAGGCGGGTATAAGCCCCTGATCCACCCGGTGATAACAGAGGTTGCACTTTTGCGCGATGACTTTATTGTCATCAAACCCGATGGCGTTATAGGGACATGAATCGATGCAGGCCTGACATCCGGTGCACAGGTTGTGATCCATCATTACAATCCGGTCTTCCCTTCTGGAGATGGCGCCTTCCGGGCAGGCCTCGACGCAGGGCGGGTCATCGCAGTGCCGGCATCGGTTTACCTGAAAGGTGAGGTCCGGTTTGCCACTGTCCAATCCTGGCCCGATTTCCTCAACCCAGATAAGTTTGACACCATCAGCGGCTTTGTTTTCCTGTTTGCACGCCACTTCACAGGTTTTACAACCCCAACATAGATGATTGTCAATATCTAGATTAAACTTATTCATTTACTCATCCTTATAAATCCCAAATGACAGTAATCAAATTTCAAACAAATCTCAAATTACAATGAATCAAATCCCAAACGTATTTGAATTATTGGAGATTGGAATTTTGATATTGTTTGTTATTTGTCATTTGGTGCTTGGAATTTTCGCATTTTATTCCTAAAATAAAACTTGGATATCCAATAAGACATGTTTATTACTTGGATTGGCGGCTGCTCTCCGGATATATCCTGCACAAAAGCGTCCGAACGCTGGTGGCTCCCATGGCCGGATCGCAGGTCTCATAGGCATTATCGGTCAAAATGTTAATATTGGATTCTTCCCAGCCATGCTCGGGGTCTTTTTTTTCAGGAAACCACCAGGCATGCTGGGCACTCACAACCTGCGGATGGATGCCGGCAGTGATTTTAGCTCGCTGGCGGACTTTTCCCCGGGCAGATTCGATAACAACCCATTGATCGTCTTCGATGCCTTCTTTTTCGGCGGCATTGGGGTGGATCTCGACAACCGGATCCCGATGCAGTTCCCTCAGCCAGGGCAGCTGGCGGTTTTCGGTGTGAAAAAAGCCCGGCGAACGAGCGCCGGTAATCAGGATGTACGGGAATTGCCGGTGCCGTTCGGGCGTGCTCACAGGGCTTTCGGGAGGTTCACGGAAGCTCGGCAATGGATCGTATCCCCAATTTTCAAGCAGGGTTGAATAAAGCTCAAATTTTTGGGTCGGGGTCGAAAAGCCCCTTTCCCGATACTTGCGGTAGTTCACCGGTCCGCGGAGGTAATCCATCTTTTTGAAGTCTTGCCATTTAAGGCCGGAGGGTTCTAAAATATAGTCGAGACCACCCTCAAAATCATCCCACCAGTGCTCGGACTGCCCCACCCTGTGTGCCAGGTCATTGAGCATCTCATGGTCGGAGCGACATTCACCGATCTGGACGACCTTTCGCCGGGGCAAAAGATATCCATGTCGTTTCCAGAAGTCGCCGATATAATCCATTTCAAGCCAGGTGGCCGCCGGCAGTACGATATCTGCCAACTCCGCCGTTGGGGTAAGAAAAAAGTCGGCAACCGCCATAAAATCCACCTTTTCGAGTGCCTGATAGACTTCCCCGGCATTGGCACGGGTCAAAACCGGATTGGAGCTGATGAAAAAGAGCATTTTGACCGCATAGGGTGCTTCGTCGATAATCGCATCCCAGACGCATTTGGGATTGATAATGGCAAAATTCCCGGCTAGTCGAAACCGCTTCCCGCCAAGGCGCTTTTCGGCCTGTTCATGGGGCAGTCGTTTATGGGCGCCAAACTGTCCCACATTTCTAATTTTAGCGGTATTAAAAAGGACCTGCCCACCGGGCACATCGATGTTTCCGGTGATTCCCATCAGGGCCATCAGGGCCCTATTGTTGTCGGCGCAGGTCGTCTGCTGTTCGATCGCCACCCCCCACTGAATGGCTGCCGGCCGGGTGGTGGCGAACAACCGCGCGGCCTGCCTTATTTTCTCCTCAGGCACCCAGGTGATTTCAGCCACTTTTTCCACTGGATATTCATTGATCCGTTTAACAAAAGGCTGCCAGCCGTACACATGTTTTTCGACAAAATCCCCGTCGTACAGTTTTTCATTCACAATCACATTGAGCATGCCCAGGGCCAGGGCCGTATCGGTGCCGGGCCGCAACTG
>JASFSK010000201.1:0-7666 GCA_050114455.1 Desulfobacterales bacterium
ATGTTTTTTTGTCTGCCTTGCAATGCTCATTCTAGCTATATTGGATTACATATATCAGCGCTGGCAGTTCGAAAAGGACCTTAAGATGAGCAAACAGGAGGTCAAGGATGAGCAAAGACAAATATACGGCGATCCCAAAGTAAAGGCAAGGATACGTGGGGTTCAAATGGAAATGGCACGGCGTAGGATGATGGATGCTGTGCCCGAAGCAGATGTTGTAATCACAAACCCGACACGTTTGGCTATCGCACTGAAATTTGACCCTAATGAAATGATAGCCCCACGGGTTCTGGCCAAAGGCGCCGGTTTCATTGCCCGGCGTATTCGGGAAATTGCTGAGGAAAACCAGGTTCCCCTCATCGAAGAAAAATCTCTCGCTCGAGGACTCTATAAATTGGTCGATATTGGGGATTACATACCGGCTGAACTTTACCGTGCTGTTGCCGAAGTTTTGGCATATGTATATCGTCTCAAAGGAATGTATAGGACACCCTAAAATTGTATCATCGAAGTTTATGGCCCATCGCAGAGAAACTAAGTTAAATATCGGTCAATAGAAATGGCAATCGCAGAACAAACGAGCAACTATTCACCAATTTCGAGTATTTCAAACAACAGCGACATGGTCACCGCAGTTGCAGTGGTGGCCATTCTAATTTTTATGGTAATACCAATTCCACCAATGTTGCTGGATCTTCTGATATCTTTTAATATCACCTTTGCCCTGGTTATACTACTAGCCTCGATGTACACGGTAAGTCCGCTGGAATTGTCCTCTTTCCCATCTATTTTGCTGTTAATCACACTCTTTCGGCTATCACTAAATGTAGCCTCTACCCGTATCATTCTTATTCATGGTGGCGAAGGCGCATTGGCGGCAGGCAAGGTTATTAATGCTTTCGGTAACTTTGTCGTCGGTGGAAATTATTTAGTCGGCATCATCATCTTTGTTATTTTGGTGGTAATCAATTTTATGGTGATAACCAAGGGAGCTGGAAGAATAGCTGAAGTGGCTGCAAGGTTTACCTTGGACGCAATGCCTGGCAAACAGATGAGCATTGATGCCGATTTAAATGCCGGTTTGATAAATGAACAAGAGGCACGAGCTCGGCGCGAAGAAATTGCTCATGAAGCAGAATACTACGGCGCAATGGATGGTGCCAATAAATTTGTCCGAGGGGATGCTATCGCCGGCATCATCATTACACTCGCCAATATTATCGGAGGGCTCGCGATTGGTGTTTTTCAGAATAAAATGTCCTTTGCCAGTGCCGCGCAAACATACACTTTATTGACCATTGGAGATGGATTGGTGACACAAATCCCGGCCCTTATCATTTCGACTGCCGCCGGCATCATTGTCAGTAGAGCCGGTGCAGAGTCATATCTGGGTTCAGAAATAACCTCTCAAATTCTTTATCAGCCCCGTGCGCTTGGAATTTCCGCTTTTGTCCTTTTTGGTTTTGGAATTATTCCAGGACTGCCGTTGGTGCCTTTCTGGGTTTCAGCAGCATTGGCAGGAGGATTAACCTTTTTTGTAAATCGTGCAATACAGCAAAAAAAGAGTAAGAAAGAGGAATCTGAGAACGCTAACGAACAAGAGATACCAGCAGAAGATTTGAACACTCTACCTTTACTGGATACTCTCGCAATTGAAGTAGGATATGGTTTAATACCACTGGTAGACGCCAATCAAGACGGTGAACTTTTAGAGCGTATAAAATCAATTCGTAGACAGGTGGCCCATGAGATGGGCATCGTTGTGCCGCCAATTCATATTCAAGACAATATGCGTTTAAAATCCGGTGAATACTCCATCCTGATCAAGGGCAATGAAATTGCTCGAGCCGAGTTAATGGCAAATTATTATCTTGCTATGAATTCAGGTAACGTACAAGAAGAAATAGACGGAATCTCGACTAAAGAGCCAACTTATGGATTACCAGCCGTCTGGATAAAAGCAAACGCCAAAGAAGATGCCCTTGCCAAAGGATATACAGTCGTTGATCTGGCAACAGTTATGACAACCCATTTATCAGATATCGTCAAACGACATGGTCCTGAGTTCATAGGAAGACAAGAGGTTCAGCAATTATTAGATAACCTAAAAGAATCCCATCCGAAAGTTGTAGAGGAATTGGTGCCCAATTTATTGCCGCTTGGAGGGATTGTAAAAGTTTTGCAGAATCTTTTGAGGGAACAGGTTCCTATCCGCGATCTTTTAACAATCTTGGAGACCCTCGCCGATTATGCAACAGGAACCAAGGATTTAGATGTTTTGACCGAATATGTTCGACATGGCATGGCTAGAACCATAACCAAAATTCATCAAACACCTGATGGTTTTGTGCCAGTGCTAACTCTCGGTCACAGTGTAGAATCAGCCATCACAGCTGCAACGCAGCAATCCGATCGGGGTAATCTATTTGTTCTCGATCCCAAAATTGCTCAAAAAATTATAAACAACCTGACTCATACTCTGAAAAAATTGTCCTCCTTGAATTATCAACCGGTAATTGTTTGTTCTGCTCAAATTAGATATCATTTTAAAAAACTTGTTGATCAGTTTATCCCAAATATTTCTGTGTTGTCATATGATGAAATTCTAAATACTGTCGAAATACAATCTTTAGGAACACTGGAGCTGACAAATGCGGATTAAACAATTCAAGGCCAAAAATATGACAACGGCGCTACGCCTGATTAAAGACGAACTTGGTTCGGACGCCGTGATTCTATCTGCCAAAAGCCTAAGACAGGGAAAAGGCTTTTTCGGGTCTTTGAAATATGCTGGCGTCGAAGTTACCGCAGCGATTGACAACCAGGGCGTTCAAAGGATTCGCAGCGAAGATGTCCGGCTTGGAAATTCCGATCTCAAAGGGGACACGCTACGATTAAAAGATAGATATCGATCTCCAAGAAAGAGCGTTCAACCGATTTATTTGGAAGAAATAGAACAAAAAAACCGATTTAAACCTTCGGCAATCTTGCAGGGGCCCACAGACCAAAAACATAAGATCTTATCATCTTTATATCATAAACTTTTGGTCCAAGATGTTGATAGAGAAGTGGCCTCAAATATTATTGACTACATAAAAGAAATGCAAATCGCCTCCTGGAATTTGTCAAAAAAGACTATCAAATCGCATTTGAAATCAATATTTTATGAAATGGGGATCAGGATTGATCGAACTGGTTTGTTTGTCGGGAAACCCGCCATTGCAGTATTCGTCGGCGGCGCGGGCGTCGGTAAAACTACTACGATTGCAAAATTAGCGGCAATGTATTCGAAAAAACACAAAAGAAATGTCGCCCTAATCACCCTTGATAACTATGGTATTGCAGGGATAAAAACATTAAAGCGATACGCACAGATAATAGGAATTCCACTGGAAGCAGCAGTTAATGTTGCTGGGTTGAGAAAAAGTATTAAAAAATTTCAGGACAATGACTTAATACTGGTAGATACCCCCGGAATAAATCATCATAATCGTGCTTTGATTCGCGAGTTTGGGGCTTTTTTTAATAAGCTGTCAGATCTACAAATTCACCTCGTGATGAATGCCACAACAAAAGAAAAAGATCTAACAGCGACAGTTGCTGCATTCAAGGAATTAAATATCAATCGAGTATTAATTACAAAAATTGATGAAAGCAGCACATATGGAAATTTGATTAATTTGTTAATTAAAACCAATATCCAGCTATCTTATATATGTAGCGGTCGTCGTGTGCCGAACGATATCGAACCAGGTTCGGTCGAAAAAATTATCAATTTACTGGTTGAATCCAATGATTTTAATATAGGTTGGACCCCAACGCTCTCCTTTAACCCTGAATCTCAGCCAGCTGAGTTGAACGACATGCCCTCGATCGAGACATACTTCGTCGCCAATCAAAATTCTGACATATACCATTGTTGTGATTGCAAGTGGACAAAAAAGATAAAACCTAACAATATAATTCGGTTTTCGAGCGCTAAAGATGCAAACGCGAAAAACTATAAACCATGTAGCAATTGTAACCCGGATCGACTGATGGACATGCGCTATAATATCCAAACAACAGATAAGGTTCAATTGTCTAAATATTGATGAAAAAGATAAAAATGAGGAGAGCATCTCATAATGAGTAAAAAAAACCCTTCAAATAGGGTTATCAACTTATCGAGTAAGCGTGAAGAAAAAAAGCAATCTTTTTTATCGCAAACGCCAAAAAAATGCAGTTCGAACACTCGGGTAATCGCTATCACAAGTGGAAAAGGCGGAGTTGGCAAAACTAGTATTGTTGGCAATCTCGGGTATGCATTTGCAATGATAGGTAAGAAAGTTTTAATTCTGGATGCGGACTTGGGTTTAGGTAATTTAGATGTTTTGCTGGGTCTTGCACCTAAATTTAATTTATCACATGTTATCCTGGGGGAAAAATCAATTGAAGAAATTCTGATTGAGGGCCCCGGAAAAATGAATATTTTACCTGCCTCATCGGGAATACAGGAGCTTACAAGCTTGACGAAAGATCAAAAGGTCCAAATTTTAAGACAATTGGATACTTTGATAGGCAGCGTTGACGTGCTGTTGATTGACTCTGCCGCCGGTATTTCCTCCAATGTAATGGATTTCAACGCAACTGCTCAGGAAATTGTAGTCGTGGTTTCTCCAGAACCTACCTCAATAACCGATGCCTATGCTCTAATGAAAGTTTTGTCCCTCAAATATTCAGGAAAAGCCTGTAAATTAATGGTAAACATGGTGCGCCGACCTGAAGAAGGCCGGGAAGTTTTTAGACAGCTGCAGCTCGTTACAGATCGTTTTTTGGATATAAGCATTGAATATCTGGGTTATGTGATGTTCGATGAGAAGGTCATCAGAAGCGTAAAAAGTCAAAGAATAGTGAGCGAAATTTATCCGAATTCGGAAGCCAGCAGGTGTTTTAAGGACATAAGCAGGAAGGTCTCCAATATGTCTCCATTGAATATCCCGAAAGGAAATAGTCATTTATTCTGGAATCATTTAATGTGAAAGAATGACTTTACTTCGTTTACTATCCAATGATCGGAGATTAACTATTATATGGCACCAGCACAAATGTCGATGAAAAACCTAAGTAAGAAAGATGATTCGTATCGTGATCAATTAATCACCGAATATCTGCCTTATGTTAAGCGTATTGTCCATCGCATCGCCGTTCATCTGCCTTCAACGATTGATATCGAGGATTTAATGAACGTGGGTGTTATTGGCTTGATTCAGGCTGTCGATCGGTATGACCCTAAAAGGGATAATAAGTTTATGACATACGCGGTATTTCGTATCCGGGGCGCTGTTCTCAGCGAGCTAAGATCGAGAGACTTTTTATCGCGGGCAAATAGAAGAAAGATTAGAGAACTTGAAAATGTGCAACAAAAATTGGAGCAAAAATTAGGGCGAGAAGCTGAAGATGTTGAAGTCGCTCAGGTATTGGGAGTCGATATTGAACAGGTCCACCGAACAAGGCAATTGTCAGGTATTTCATTTATTAGCTTCGAAGAACTAGGATTCTCTTCTAAAGATGAAAAAGAAAAACTGATTAACTACCTTGTTGATAATGACGATGACGCTTTGACAATGACGCGTCTAAAAGAATTAAAAAATGCTGTTGCCATGGCTATTGAACAATTACCTGAGAAAGAGCGATTGGTTATCTCATTATATTATCTGGAAGAGTTAACCATGAAAGAAACAGGTAAAGTGCTAAATGTCACTGAATCGAGGGTTTCACAAATTCATTCACAGGCGATTATGCGATTGAGGGCCAAACTTAAAAAACAAAATTTATAAAAAAATATATGGGGGAAATATTTTGAACTTTGGGAAGGTAACCATATGGAAGAAGAATTCAAAATAAATCATAGTATAGCACGTCTGACATCCGCTAAAAGGGTAAAGTCTATTGGTCATCGTCAGAATGGTCGCCAACAAAACGGCTCTAAAGAATCGTTTCAGAAAAAGAAAAAAAAAAAGAGTGATAAAACCGAAAATATGGATAGGAGTTTAAGATTGAATAGGAAGCCCACGACGGCGAATAATTTCCGCAAGAACAATGCAGTAAAAACCACTGTGAAGAATTCTTCCAATCGAAACATTGACATAACTGTTTAAAAAAAATAGGACATTCATGATGTATCAAATCCCGCATTTTTGGAATACCGCTTTTAATGGGATTCAATTTATTCTATTTCTAATGATATTTTGCTACTTTCTAAAGAACAGAATGATTCATAAGAAACTTGAAGACAGCCTATCCTGTAAAAATATCAACCCAAAGTTCGAAGCAGCCTTTGTTAATATCACTTTCCAGCAATCGATTTACCGCGCGTTCACAAATATTTTAGACACTATTACCGCCGAACGGAATGGCCTGGAAAGGATTCTTGAATATCATGCCGATCCCCGTTTTGATGGCGAGATGAAAAGCTCTTTTTTAAATACCAGGAAATCGATAAATGACGCAAAACAATCAGGTACAGACAATAACGTTGAATCGAATATTCGCAAAAGTGACATTCGAAAGTTTTCATCAAAAGGATTGAATCCTCGAAAAATTTCCGAAGCTTTGAAAATACCGCTTAACGAGGTAGAGCTTATTTTAAACTTAGATGAAAACTAAAGTCTAAAGTTATTAAAAACAACGATTTTACAGTTTTTAGGTAGCCATATACCGTTGGGATGTTCTTTGCACCCAGGAAATTCATCATATATCACGAAATAAAATAGACTTGCTGACAAGGGCTTCTGCTATAGTTTATTGTTGCATATTTTTCCAACCGGTGATCTCAGGCAGCGGCAATAATTGCCCTTCGTAATTAAGCTGTAATAAAGTATGCTTGTTTACTGCAATTCTCATTTTTACTATGTCGCTGATTATCCACAGGATTTTGCTCTTGACCCTCTTTCAAAATTCCTTGGTATGCCTCTTGCATTGCATGTTTTTAAGATTGTACATAAATCAAATCTAATTGCTTCTACCAAAACTTTCAGATTTTAACACACAATTTATTGAATATAAGGAAGTCAATGAGCGGCGAAATATACATGGCAGCGGTTGGCGCACTGGCCTACGAAAAAAGGCTACAAATTATTTCTAACAACTTAGCAAATTCCAACACCGTTGGATATAAACAGGATCATGGACAATTTCACATTCCAGAAATGGAAAAATTGTCGGTGGATCCTACCCTAAATATCGAAAAAATCGATATATCGCAGGCAGAAATTTTCTGGAATAACTTTAAGGTTTATACAGATCATACCAACGGGAGCTTAAAGAATACAGGCAATGACTTTGATATTGCTTTGGTCGGAAAGGGTTTTTTCTGTGTCCAGACCTCAGACGGCATCCATTACACGCGCAAAGGAGATTTTACACTCGATAGTGATGGCACCCTTGTTACCAGAAACGGATGGCCGGTGATGGGACAAAGTGGTGAAATCCAAATTGACGGCTCTGGAAACCCTGCCCAGCACAAAAAATTTTCTGTTGACGAAAATGGTAGTATTAGCGTCGATGGTAAACGGATAGACAGTCTGAGATTGGTTGACTTTCCACAACCATATAATCTTATTAAGGTAGGCGAGACCTTATTTAAATCGTCTGATACTGGTGCGGGACCAATACCGGCCGAGAA
>JASFSK010000202.1:0-7684 GCA_050114455.1 Desulfobacterales bacterium
CCCCCCATGTCTGATAAAATGATTTTGGCCCTGTCCGTTATTAACCGGTAGTATTGTGGATTGGCCAAGCAGACCACCAAAAAAGGCGTTCGCGCCAGCCGTTTTTCCAGGGACCGGTATCAAGCGAGTAGCGGTGGTTTTGTTGTTGATCACCCCGATGGCCATTTCGTCAGCGATAATTGCAGAGATGCTTTCTTCGGATGTGTCTCCAGGAATGGCCACCATGTCCAGACCGACGGAACATACGCTGGTGATAGCTTCCAGTTTGTCAAGTCCAATATAGCCTTTACGAGCAGCCTCCGAAATGTTGAGATCTTCGCTTACCGGTATAAAAGCACCGCTAAGTCCTCCCACTCGAGAGCTGGCAAATGCTCCCCCCTTTTTGACCGCATCGTTTAACAGCGCCAAAGCTGCGGTTGTACCGGGCACTCCGATGCTCAACAGCCCTAAACTCTGAAAAATTTCGCCGACACTATCCCCTACATTTGGGGTGGGGGCCAGCGATAAATCGACCACACCAAAAGGCACCTTCAAATTATCGGCGACCTCTCTGCCAATCAGTTCGCCGACGCGGGTAACTTTATAGGCAGTTTTTTTTATCAATTCTGAAATTTGTCCAAGATCCATATCAGGCTTTGACTCTAATGCCCGATCAATGGCTTTTTTCACCACTCCCGGTCCGCTAACCCCCAAGTTAATGACCGCATCAGCTTCTCCTATCCCCAGATAGGCACCGGCCATAAACGGAATGTCCTGAGGAATATTTGCGAAAACGCAAAGCTTGGCGCAACCGATGCCATCTTTTTCGGCGGTCAACATGGCCGCTCTCTTAATAATTTTGCCCATGAGCAAAACCGCATCCATATTGATTCCGGCTCGGGTGGTTGCGACATTTACAGAGGCGCATACCCTCTCTGTGGTAGCCAAAGCGTGAGGAATTGCTTCGATCAAGGCCCGATCTCCCCGGGCAATGCCTTTTTGAACCAGGGCTGAAAAGCCGCCAATGAAATCGACACTAACTTCCTCTGCCACGGCATCCAGAGATTTGGCTATCGCAACTTGATCCGATGAAGACAACGCCGCTCCCACCGCTGCAATCGGACTTACAGCAATTCGTTTATTAACAACTGGAATTCCATATTTTTGACCGATGCGATCGCATTCTGGCACCAGATTTTGGGCAATATGGGCAATTTTCGAATAAATTTTTTCTTTAACGCGATCCAAATCCGGGCCGGCACAATCCAACAAATTGATGCCAAGGGTCACTGTGCGTACATCCAAATTCTCGTTTTCGAGCATTTCGAGGGTAGAAAGGATCTCTCTGTCAGTCAGCATGGATTCACCTTTCGATATCAGATCCTGTTGATCGTTTCGAATATGTTGCGATGTTGGATGCTAATATGGAGATTCAGAGAGTCAGCCTTATCTCTTAAATCCCGATATAGCGCTTGTTGGTCAATGTCTACTGGTATGTCGACTTCGTATATCATGATATTATTCCTAGGTTCATCACCGCCTTTGAAAACCGCCTGGAGGTTAGTGATATTTGCATTATAGCCGGCAATGACGGCACTGATACCGGCCACAAGTCCCTGGCGGTCCGGACCTTTGGTCGTAATAACGAAGGGTTCGGATTCTCTGGCGGTGAGTGATGCTTTTTTTTGAAGCAATGGCTCGATGTGAACATGCAACTCCATTGGTGTAAGCTTCTCAAAGAATTTCTCATAAAGGTCTTTCAAGGAGATCTCTTCGGGCATTGTGACAATAAACGAACCTGAAAATTCGGTTTGCAAAATTGTCTGGCTGACATTTTCGATATTGCAGTTTAAATCAAAAAGGATGCCGCTGACGGCCGCCACGATGCCAGGTCGATCATGCCCTAGAATTGATAGAATCGCTTTATTCATGGATTCGACTCCGATTACAGGTCTGTTGTTTTCTGGGCTGTTTTGTCTAAAATCAAACTCTCCATTGCAAAAACCAGATTGACTTCATTCTCCAACAGTCAAATTGAACCAGCCTCTAAATATCAAACGCGGAGCGTCTGTCAATAGACGTTGGTTATTTTTCAAGTACAGAGTGCCGCTCGGGAAATCCATTTTTACATTTGTTTTTCACAATGACTTTTACGGGAAGTATCAAGATTAAGCCGTACTTTATATATATTCGGGGCATGTCAAAGATGCTTGACAGGTTCCGTTAAATCCTTTATTTTATCCGATAATATGATCACTTATAGCTCTAAGGGAGGAATTCATGGCAGAAAAGCTAAATTTTGAATGTATTCATTGCGGCAACAAAACAGAAGTAGACGCAGATGAGGAGAATATTCCACAGTGCTGCGGTAAACCCATGCAGGCTGAAGGACTGGATGCGTGCGAGATGAGCAGCACCGCTGAGCACACTCGATTCGATGATCTGGGAGAACCCTGCGACGACGGTCGCGCCGGGTCATAATATCAATAATTTCAAACACGCTGCCTTACCAATTAATAACTCTCCATCGGCCATGTCGGTTACAAAGCCCATATAATAAACTGAATGAAACACTACATTATATGGGCTTTCTTTCTCTATTTAACCTTATTATCCCACGACAAGCCCTAAAATTTTATTAACTAAACCTATATTTTTGGAGAATCTCAATTCATCCCTCTCGAGATGAATCGATTATAAATTGCGACACACCGCAAGCATTTCAATTTTATCAAATTGCAGCTTATCTCGTAATGGATCATCGAACAATCGAGCGACATCGACAGTGAAACCGTCATTCAAAAATTACTTTTGTCCCCAGTAAATTGCAAATACATAAATCCTGCGCGCAGTTGTGGTTTGCATTGTTTTAATGGCCAAAATATGTTATAGATTTAAGAACTTACGAATATAGTTCTATTTCGATTGGAGTTGCTTAGCCAATTGTATAAGCTTCGAAGTGACTGATAGGGACATACCAGAAACGACAAAAGTGGATTGGCGGAAGTGCATGGGAATCGAACCCACCCGGGACGGTGTTAGCGCCCCACACCGGATTTGAAGTCCGGGAGCCGCACCAGCCAGCTGCGCACTTCCGTAAGGACGACATATCATATCGTCGCAGTTTTTTTTGTCAATAATTTTATTTGGATAGAGATTATTATGATAGCATATTTTGATTGTTTGTGCGGAATCAGCGGGGATATGACCCTCGCCGCATTGATTGACCTGGGTGTTCCTGCAAAATTTATAACAGAGCGCCTTAGAAGCATACCTCTTGAAGGATTTGATCTGACCGCCACCCCAGTCCATCGCAATGGTATCCGCGCCATGTCGGTTGATGTGGCCGCATTTGATGAGCATACATCTAGAAAATTTGCCGACATCCAATCTTTGTTGAAGCACTGCCCTTTGTCTGAGAGCATCCGTTCGACCAGCCTTCGAATATTTGAGAAAATAGCAATAGCTGAATCCCACATCCACAATTGCACAATTGATGATGTGCATTTTCATGAAGTCGGAGGGATCGATGCTATTGCTGACATTGTGGGCACTGTTATTTGTCTGGACTATCTGGGAATTGAACGTGTTTTCGCCTCTCAAATCCCTTTGGGCAAGGGATTTGTTACCTGCAGTCATGGAAAACTCCCGGTGCCGGCGCCAGCAACTCTTCATATTCTCAAAGACATTGCTGTCTACGGCACTGACATCCCTTATGAACTGGTTACCCCTACCGGGGCAGCGATTATTGTGACCCTCGCTGAGAGGTTCGGTACTATGCCGGCGATGACCATCAAGGCCAATGGATATGGAGCTGGACAACGTGTATTCGAGCAAAGACCCAATCTATTGAGGATTATAACCGGCGTTCAACAAGAAATCGTTTACGACTCTCCGGGTATGGAGATGGAAGACAGTATCAATATTCTTGAAACCAGCATTGACGACATGAACCCCGAGCTTTTCGGTTATCTGATGGATCGACTTTTTGCCAATGGCGCTTTGGATGTTTATTGGATACCGGTTTATATGAAAAAGAATAGACCTGGCACGATGCTTCAGGTCCTGTGCCATCCAGGCAAAAAAGATAACCTAATCCGGGTAATTTTGTCGGAAACCACAACGTTGGGGGTGCGGTATTATACGTCCCAACGCCGTATTCTGTGGCGCGACCGGTTCGAGATTAAGACGATTTATGGTAAAATACCGGTAAAACGGGTCAAGAATCCCAATGGGAAAATTCGAATCGTACCGGAGTATGATATCTGTGAAAGAATTGCACGCGAGCGGTCGATTCCTATTCGAGATGTTTACGATACCATCGTGGCAGCGGGCATATCAAAGGAAGAATTCTGAGGGCATCATGAGGGACGGCGATATAATAATTCAGCTACTTAATTTTTGAACCACATCTGACCTTGACAAAAAGCAAGTGAACCTATAGACACGGGCCATGAAATTGAGAGAAGATGCGGTTGTATTTCTGGCCACTGGTTTCTACATTGGCAAGATTCCATTTGCACCCGGATCGTTTGGATCTTTAATCGGACTACCGCTGGCTTGGGTACTGGCCGGAATTCCTCTTGGGTTGGCAATACTTTGTATGTTGCTCTTCACCATATTTTCGGTTTGCGTGGCAGATGCCGCAGAGAAAATTTTAAAACAGAACGATCCGGGCTGTATTGTTATCGATGAGATCGTCGGTATGATGGTGAGTTTGACCGGATTGCCTCATACTCCGATCACAATAGCGCTCGGCTTTATCGTTTTCAGAATTCTGGATATTATCAAACCGTTTCCGATTCGACATCTGGACAAACGAATCCCGGGTGGTTTGGGTGTGGTTGCCGATGACGTAGCTGCCGGGATTATTACCAACTTACTGCTAAGGGGCTTGCTCATTTTTCTCTAACCTTGAACCGTCTGTTGCTGATATCCGGAGTACTTAAACTCAAAACCAAAGACCAATAGGGCGGGCTCATTTCGAAAGGTATTGAATAATTTGAAACAAAAAATCTCAGCTGAAAAAAAAGAAAATGCTCCCAAAAAGGGTCATATTCGGGAAAACATCGAAGCAATTCTTGTTGCAGTTC
Organism: Desulfobacterales bacterium; assembly: GCA_050114455.1. GTDB lineage: Bacteria > Desulfobacterota > Desulfobacteria > Desulfobacterales > JAFDCJ01 > JAFDCJ01. The sequence continues at coordinate 5,073 of JASFSK010000202.1, forward strand.
TGATCGCATTGTTTATTCGTACATTTGTAGTGCAAGCTTTTAAAATACCCTCCGGATCCATGAAGCAGACCTTGCAGATTGGAGATCATATCCTGGTGAATAAGTTTCTTTACGGAGTTAAAATTCCTTACTGGAATAAAACTATCATTCCCTTTAAAGAACCTCGACGCGAGGACATCATCGTGTTTAAATTCCCTAATGACCCGAACAAAGATTTTATCAAACGTGTGATCGGAGTCGCCGGTGATGTCGTCGAAAGCCGGGATAAACAGCTCTATGTAAATTCCAAGCTTGTAAACCATGATTTTGGAGTTCACACGGATCCTCACATTATTTCTGGTAATATCCGGCCCAGAGATAATTTTGGCCCCATCACAGTACCGGAAAATTCACTTTTTGTGATGGGAGACAACCGCGATGAAAGCTTTGACAGTCGATTTTGGGGATTTGTGGATCTAAAAGCGGTCAACGGCAAGGCCTTTATCATATATTGGTCATGGGACAAACAAAATTTTGGGGTTCGATGGGGTCGTTTGGGAAAGTTTTTAAAATAACCCGCCCCATTCATGCCATTCGTAGACAGACGCCCCAAAACAGAACGTAGACATAGGGAGAGATAAGCTCGGGGGAATGAGAACACCATCGGTCCGACGATTTTGATTTGGTTGGGTTGCAATCTAATCCCATTTGAATAACATTTCCGATGCGGGATCGAGTGTCAATCATTCAACAGTCCGGGCCCCAATTTTTTGACGCCTCAAGCATTTTTCTAGCAGATACAAAAAAACTGGATTTAATACCATGTCAAACAACGTATCACATATCCTGGTAGTTGATGATGAAATAAGTATGCGTGAACTTCTTGAATATATGCTCAACAAAGAAGGATACCAGGTCACCTGTGCCGAGGACGGACGTAAGGCAATCCGGTTGCTCGAGAAAAATCAATACGACTTGCTGCTCTGTGACATTAAGCTTGGAGACATCTCGGGACTTGATGTGCTGCGTGCTTCTAAAAAAAACAACCAGGACACCGTGGTGATTCTGATATCCGCTTTCGCGAGCACCGAAACCGCAGTTGAGGCCATGAATGAAGGGGCTTATGACTATGTCCCGAAACCCTTTGATAAAGACGAATTACTTCATACGGTCGCCAAGGCTCTGGAAATCAGGACGGTTGAACATGAAAAGGAGTTGCTTAATGATCAGCTAAAAGAAAATCTGCATTTCGGGTTGTTGGTGGGAACCAGTCCGGCTATGCGCCACATCTATAAATTGATCGTGCAGGTCGCCAAAACCAAAACCAATGTTCTCATCACGGGCGAAAGCGGAACCGGTAAAGAATTGATTGCCAAGGCCGTTCACCAGGAAAGTGATCGCAGTGATCAGCCTTTTGTCGTCATCAACTGTGGCGGCATACCTGAGACCCTGATGGAAAGTGAGCTGTTCGGACATAAAAAAGGATCTTTTACCGGGGCCACTTCCGACAAAAAAGGTCTTTTCGAAGAAGCCCATAGAGGAACCATTTTTCTGGATGAAATTGGTGAGCTCAGCCTTCCGATCCAGGTAAAGCTTCTACGTGCGGTTCAAGAAAAGGTTTTTAAAGCAGTCGGCGGCACTGAAGATATTTCGGTAGATATTCGCATACTTTCGGCTACCAATAAAAACCTGGAAAAAGAAGTCATTGACGGCAATTTCCGCGAGGATCTTTTCTACCGTTTGAATGTCATCGAAATCAAAGTCCCGCCCCTACGGGAGAGAAAAGCCGACCTTCGCTCTTTAGCCCAGTATTTTCTGGAGAAATATTCCAATGAAATGGGGAAAACGATCACCAAGTTCTCATCCTATGCGATTGATATGCTGAACAAGTATGATTTTCCAGGCAATATTCGCGAACTCGAAAATCTTCTGGAGCGAAGCGTGGCTTTGTCCACCACGAATATAATCCTTCCCGACAGCCTGGCGCTGTCGATCCACAAGCGTCGCTGGATTGAAGGTTTCAAAGGCCGGCGTTTCGATTTGGATGAAGTGTCCCAGGGTGTGTCCCTGGATATCATTCTGGAGGAAATCGAGCGTGCCTATTTAAAAAAAGCCCTCGACTGCACCAATGGAAACAAAAACAAGGCTGCCGAACTACTCGGCATCAGTTTTCGGTCTTTGCGTTATCGACTGGATAAGCTAAGAGTCGAAAAGTAAAGATTCCTGGATCTAACGAAAGACTTACCCACTTCATATCCCATGCCTTGTGCAAGAAGCACTCTACCTAATTATTACCTTATATTAATGATCCCTAAGTCCAACTAAACATCCTATGAATTTAACATCAAGCTTTTCGCTCCTATCCCGATAGAATTAACATCCGCCTGATATCTGATCTAATTTCGGAGCGTAGGGTCGGCGACCGTGCCGACCATATCTCGGCGGGTACGGTAGCCCGCCCTAAATTACCATATTTTCCTTTTCGATTTGACCGGCCGTTTTTTGGTTCGGTGGCTGGGCTGACATCTGATTTGATTTCCAGGGCACTATTTAGATAAAACAAAATTCGGTCTGACAATTTTTGTCAAATAAAAAACAATATTTGTAAATCGCCAAAATTAATCAACAGAAAA
>JASFSK010000203.1:0-7637 GCA_050114455.1 Desulfobacterales bacterium
TTCCCGGCGATTCTAATTACCGGCCCGCGCCAGTCCTGAAAAACGACCCTATTGACCGAGCGGTTTTCAAAAACACATCAGTTTGTTTCTATGGAAACAGACGATATAACCATACCATCTAAATCGATCCCTACCCAATCTAATACGTTTAATTGGCCGTTATCATTATACCCAACCGCCTCGACCTTGCCGTCTGATTTTAAACCCAGCGTATTGTAAGTGCCAGCATAAACCTGGGTGATATCCTTCCAAGTTTCAATCTTCAATTTTCCCAAAAACTTTGATCCCACGGTTACCGCCGTTCCATCAAGTTTAAGCCCAACCGTGTGAAAGACGCCTGCGGCTATTTGGATAATATCCTTCCATGATCCGACGTCTAATCGATTATACGTTTTGGAGCCGACGGCTAGGACTGTACCGTCAGATTTTAACCCGACGGTATGATAGTTGCCAACAGCCACCTGGACGATATCGGTCCATGAATCGACATCGAGCCGATTAAAATTATTCGATCCGACCGCCACGACCGTGCCATCGGATTTCAGACCGACGGTATGGAAATCGCTGGCGGCGATCTGGACAATATCGGTCCACGAACCGACATTCAATCTTCCAAAACGATTCCACCCTGCTGCCACGACCGTGCCGTCGGACTTCAGACCGACAGTAACATATCTACTGGCAGCCACCTGGATGATGTTGGTCCAGGAACTGAGATCTAATTTGCCGAAACGACTTGAGCCCACGGCCACAACGGTTCCATCTGACTTCAAGCCAACAGTGAAGTAGCCACCCGCCGCTACCTGGACAATATCTCTCCAGAGACCGACATTGCACTGTCCCTGCTCGTTGAGACCTGTTGCTACCACCGTCCCGTCGGCTTTTAGGCCTACCGTGTGTCGCATGCCGGCAGCAATGTTTGGAATCATGGGTCCGGTGGATGCATGTGAGGGCGGTTTGAAAAAGATTACACTTATAACAAGAAGCAAAACCGCCTGTAGGATTTTTGTATTATTCATATTTCCGTACAGTCAAGGTTGAGTATGTCGAAGCTTGGGCTTAAGTATCGTTATCACAATCTATTGAGAAACTTCATTTAAGCACACAATTTTTCCGCTAAGGCACGAAGACCCAAAGAGATGATATGAATTTACTCGCGGAATTCATGCTGGACGAATTCCTATCTTCATGCAGTTAAAATGGGCCATCTTTCAGGATTTGTCAAAAAGGCTCGTGTAATGCGCTGACGATTTAAAAACACCGCCCGCGGTTTCATAAAATTTCGAATCCATTTTAAGCGTCATGCTAAAGGTTTTGGCGCCGGCTTTCAAGGCAATGGCGCCATAACCCATTTCAATCCTTTCTTTGACGCCTTTTCGGGGATTTTTCTATAGTAATTCTATATTTATGCTTGTAAAATGGGACCAATTTTAAATCGTATTTATAAATCTATGTTCTTAAAACGCCATCCGGATTTGTGACATGATGACATCCGAGCAATATTTGCAATTGCAATTCGATTCCCTGCTTCAATATTCGACCCACGGGATCTGGATCATGGATGGGGACGGTGTCGTGCTAAGGGTGAACCCAGCCGGCGAAAAACTCATTGGGATTAAGTCCCAGGACGTTATCGGGAAAAACATAGCCCATCTCGCGGAAAAAGGGGTTATCGATCAGGCACTCACACCCCATGTGCTCAAAGCCAGGCATCCGGTGACCAAGCTGCTATATGTTCTCAAGACCGAAAAATATATTATGTCTTCCGGTGTGCCTGTGTTTGATGAAAATGGCAATATCATCCTGGTGGTTGTCAGTGAATACGATATGACCACCCTGAATTCATTGCAGATACAGCTAGAAGAATTGCGGGATGTGGCCGAAAAATACCGGGATGAGCTGGCTCACCTCAAATTGATGGATTTCAAAAAGCACGGAATTATCTCTGAAAGCCAGGAAATGAAACAGGTGCTGAATGTTTCGCTTAAGCTGGCGCGCCTCGATGTATCCAATATTTTGCTTTTAGGTGAATCCGGCACCGGCAAGGGACTGATGGCCCAGTTCATCCACAAAAACAGCCAACGTGCCCATAATTCGTTCATACAGATTAATTGTGCCGCATTGCCCGAGAGCCTGCTTGAAGCGGAGCTGTTCGGGTTTGAAAAAGGTGCTTTTACGGGCGCAGGAACCAAAGGCAAGATAGGACTTTTTGAACTGGCCCAAAATGGCACCATTCTTCTGGATGAAATTGGAGATTTACCCCTGGCGGTCCAGGCCAAACTGCTGAAGTGCCTGGATGAACACGAAATTATGCATCTCGGGGGCCTCAAACCGATTAAAATTGATTGTACCATTATCGCGGCGACGAACAGGGATTTGAAAGCCCGGGTTAAGGCCAAAAAATTTCGGGAAGACCTTTACCACCGGCTGAACGCCTTTAATATCCAGATGCCGCCGCTGCGCCGCCGACCGGAAGATATTGTTGAACTGGCCAATTATTATTTGAGCAAATACAATCAGGAATATGGGATGAGCAAGAGATTGTCGCTAGGCGCGATCAACAAACTCCAGCAATACTCGTTTCCCGGAAATGTCCGCGAGTTGAAAAATATCCTGAAGCATGCCGTGGTGATGAGCGAAAACACGGTGCTTGACGATATCATTCCGGAATCGGTCAATACCGAGCAAGGGCATGGCAAAGAGATGTCCCCCTTGACCGGAATGCAGTCCCCAGGCTTGAGCGAACAACTGAACTCCTTTGAAAAATCGATTCTGGAGCACGCCATCCGAAAATATAAAACAACCCGACAAATGGCCAAAGTTTTAAAAACAAGTCAATCCAGAATTGCCCGAATGCTAAAAAAACACCAATTGTCCACCCGAGCGTAATTCCGATATTGATAAAACATATCAGGGATCGGGGTGTTTATTTGCCATGCTCGCGCAGGCGGGCATCCGGTATGCCGGATGCTGTATCTAGATTCCTGCCTTTGCAGAGCCTGCCCCTGCAAGGCAGGGGAATGACGGCTATTTTCTGATAAAACTCGCTTGCTGCTCAAGTATCTAAAAAGATCGAAGTAATTGTCTGCATTCACCCCTGCCAGGGGGCCTATCGAGGCCACCCGCTCCTGCCCTGATTTACTGAGTCGAAATCGATTCATACTAAAAAATTGTCGAAATTACATGAGGTTACACCTTAAATTATTAAGATTTGAATAGCAGTTGAGTCAATATTGACTCAAATTGAAATGGTCCAATATGATATCCTTTCATAACCGCTTGAAATTATTATTATAAATTATAGAGTTGAATCAGGGCATGGATTTTGCTAATTACACAAAAAAAAGAGAAGTTAATTGCGGCCAGCATTGCAATCTTCATTTATGGTCGATGCCTCGGTTATCCTGGATAAATCGGATTAGACACCATTTTATTCCTGAAAACAAAGCTGGTATGAGTCGAATTCGGGATTCTAAACTTAGAAAGGAGGGCAATATGTCTGAAAAACTACCCACTCAGGCGCAGGTCGTTGTGATCGGCGGCGGTATCGTCGGCTGCAGTGTGGCCTATCACCTGTGTCAAATCGGCTGGAATGACGTTGTTGTGCTCGAGCGTAAAACAATCGCATCCGGAACATCCTGGGCGGCGGCCGGTTTGCTGGGCCAGCTCTGGTCCAACGCAGCCTTGACCAAGCTGGCGATTTACGGCGCCGATTTGTATTCGCGTCTGGAGGAAGAAACCGGACAGCCCACCGGCTATGTGCGACCGGGCTCCTTGCGGGTCGCGCAAACAAAGGCCCGTAAAGAAGAATATGATCGTTCGATGCAGATGGCCCGATCTTTCGGGGTCGAGATGGATGAGATCAGTTTCGATGAAGCCCGCAAATTGTTTCCGCTCTTACATACGGATGATCTCGAGGCGGTCTGGTTTCAACCAAATGACGGACACACCAATCCGGAAGATACCACCCAGGCGCTGGCCAAAGGGGCCCGCATGGGTGGTGCCAGAATTATCGAGAACGTGAAAGTGACCGGTATCCGGCTGCAGCAGACAACCAGTGCGGGAGTCAGGGCGATTACCGGCGTGAACACCGACCAGGGCGATATTGATTGTGAGTATCTCGTGAACTGCGCCGGCATGTGGGGGCGCGAAGTCGGAAAGATGGTCGGTGTCAGCATCCCCTTGTATGCGGCGGAACATATGCACATGACCACCAACCCGATCGAGGGCACCTACAAAGGCATGCCTTATCTGCGGGATATGGACGGCTATATTTATGTCAAAGAGGAAATGGGCGGCCTGCTTCTGGGCGGATTCGAGCCGGTTGCCAAACCCTGGGGCGGGGCGGGCATTCCGGAAGATTTTAAGTTTACCCAACTGCAGGAAGACTGGGATCAGTTTGAAATTTTTATGACCAATGCGATCAAGCGTATACCGGCATTCAACGATGCCGAAGTCAACAGTCTGACAACAGTCCCGGAAAGCTTCACACCGGATACGGCCTATATGCTGGGCGAGATACCGGGGATCAAGAATTTCTTTGTCGCCGCCGGCATGAACTCGGTGGGTATCACCAGCGCCGGCGGTGCCGGCCGGGCCCTGGCGCAATGGATGGCGCAGGGCTACCCGGAAGAGGATCTGTGGGCGGTCGATGTCCGACGGTTTTACGGATGGCAGCGAAACCATAATTATCTGCATGATCGGATCATCGAGGCCGTCGGCAACCTTTACGATGATCACTGGCCCTTCAAACAGCCGCGTACGGCGCGCAATGCCCGGCGCACGCCGTTTCACGATCGCCTGGCGGATCGCGGCGCCTGCTTCGGCGTGGTTGCCGGCTGGGAACGTGCCAACTGGTTCGCCCCAGACGGTGTAAAGGCCGAATATGAATATAGCTGGGGCAAGCAAAACTGGTTTGATTATTCGGCGGCCGAGCATATGAGTATCCGCGACAACGTCGGCGTCTATGATTTGTCTTCGATGGCCAAATATCTGCTGCAGGGGCGCGACGCCCTCAAGGTATTGCAAAATATCTGCTGCAATAACATCGATGTGCCTTTGGGAAAGGTTGTTTACACCCAGATGTTAAATGAGAGGGGCGGCATCGAAGCGGACATCACGGTCACCCGACTGGCCGAGAACACGTTTTTTATGGTATCGCCAGGTGCCACTGGCGTTCGTGACTTCGACTGGATTCAACGGCACATTCCGGATGGAGATTTTGCCGTTCTGACCGAAGTGACCTCGGCATACACCATGCTGGCGGTAATGGGCCCCAAGTCTCGGGATCTTCTGGCCGGTTTGACCGACGCCGATCTTTCCAATGAGGCCTTCCCGTTTGCAACCGCCCAGGAAATCGATGTGGCCTATGCCCGGCCGCTGGCGGTCCGGATGTCATTTGTCGGCGAGCTTGGCTGGGAGCTCTATATCCCCAGTGAGTTTTCAACCAATGTCTTTGATGCCTTAATGGAGGAGGGCAAAAAGTACGACCTCAAACTGGTCGGGCTGCATGCCCTGGATTCCTTGCGCCTGGAAAAAGGATACAAGCACTGGGGCGCCGATATTACCCCGGATGACACCCCGTTTGAGGCCGGCCTGGACTTCTGTGTCAAATTAGACAAAGATTCCTTTATCGGCAAAGATGCCCTGGCCCGGCAAAAGAAGGCCGGGTTGACAAAAAAGCTGGTGATGTTTTCGATCCAAGATTCAGAGGCGCTGGTCTATCACGACGAACCGATTTATCGCGACGGCGAACTGGTCAGTGAAAACACTCACGGGGCTTATTCGCACGTGTTGGGGTGCTCGATCGGGATGTGCTACCTGAAAAATCCCGCCGGCATCGCAGACGAATGGATACAGGCGGGAAATTACGAGATCAACGTTGCCGGGAAATTGTTTCCGATCAAAATCCATCTGGAGCCGGTCTATGATCCCCAAAGCAAGAACGTTCGGATCTAGCCACCGGTTAAAAGGGTGAATATTAAAATAATCGATTTAATTGGAGGTGGAAAATATGAAACGAAGAGTAAAAGCCGGTATACGGCGCAATTCTGGTCTCAGTCTCAATGTGCTGACAGACGACGAGGCGCGCGAAATTCATCTGTCCACCCTGGAAGTAATGAAGGATGTTGGGGTTTTTGTCGAAAATGACAAGGCAATGGATGTATATGACGGCGGTGGCTGTGATGTCGATCGCAAAAATAAAGTTGTAAAATTTCCCCACTGGGTGGTCGAAGACGCTATCCAATCAGCCCCATCATCATTTTGTGCCTATGGCCGCAGACCAGAAGACGATGTTATGCTTGAAGACAGCCGGGTTACCTTCACCAATTTTGGTGAGGGAATTATGTTTGTAGACCCCTACACTGGAGAACGCAGGGATACGACCAAAGCCGACATTGAAAAAGCGGCCCGGATCATCGATTCGCTCGAACATGTAGAGACCTACGAAAGGGCGATGTGCTCGCACGACAAACCGCCCGAGGTACAGGCGCTGCACAATGCCGAAGCATCCTTGACCAACACCACCAAGCATCACTGGTTGGGCCCGGTGGACGCATTTCAAGCCGACAAAATTATCGACATCTGCGCTGCCATCGTCGGCGGCAAGGATCGTCTGAGACAACGGCCCCTGCTGACCTTCGTTACCTGTCCGATCAGCCCTTTAAAGCTGCCCGAACATCACTGCGACATCATTATGGCGGCGGCTGAGAACGGATTGGGCGTCAATATTATCGGGATGGCCATGGCGGCGGGATCCGGTCCAGTCCACCTGGCGGGCACGCTGGTTATTCAAAACTCTGAAGTCTTGTCGAGCCTTGTCCTGAGCCAATTGACCCACAAGGGGACCCCCTTTGTCTACGGCAGTTCGACTTGTCCCCTGGATCTGAGAATGGCGACCGCCTCGGTGGGGTCTCCGGAAACCGGGGTTATCAGCGCGGCAGTGGCACGCTTGGCCCGGTATTACAGTTTGCCGTGTTTCGTCGCCGGTGGATAGGGCGACAGCAAAGTGGTTGACTACCAGTCTGGGTACGAAAAGACCATTACCGGCTTGTTACCCGCGTTGGCAGGTGCCAACGTCATTTACGGGTTGGGAATGCTGGAAATGGGAATCACCTTCGACCTGACCCAGCTGGTACTGGATCATGAGACGGCCGGCATGATCCTGCATTCGCTGCGAGGTGTCCCGGTAAATGATGAGACCCTTGCCGTGGATGTCATCAAAGAATTGGGGATCGGTAAGGATTACCTGTCCCACGAAACGACGCTTCGGAATATGAGATCCCAGTCGCAGGCTTTCTTGATGGACCGGCGGATGCGGGAGGACTGGGAAGCTGCCGGCAGCAAGGACGCTTACCAGCGCGCACATCACAAAATGCTGGAGATTCTTGAATCTTACGAGCCGCCGGCTTTGCCGGATGACGTCTTGACCACCATTCGAAACATTGTCGTCGAATCGGAGAAGGAGCGGGGGGTATATAAAAAGTAGACAAGCGTTCAAAGGATGATGAAATGCAGATTTATGTTTGTGTAAAACATGTCCCGGACACGGCGGCCAATATCAAGATCACGGGTCAAGCCCAGTTTGACGAGTCGGTAAAATTTGTGGTGAATCCCTACGATGAATACGGCATCGA
>JASFSK010000204.1:0-7617 GCA_050114455.1 Desulfobacterales bacterium
TAACGGCGGTATCATAATTCTGTGATTTTCACCCTCCGTCGGGTAAAAATAAAGATATCGGCAATCCGAGTACTAAGGTGAGGTGGGCTTGGGTATGTTTTGAATGATTTCTTTGAGTTTTCGAGAGAATTCTTGGGGAACCGGCTTGTCTTCGACACTTTTGCAAATGGCGACAGTCCGTTTGAGAGTTTCCAGACAGGTGAAGCAAGCGACACAGCTTTCAGCATGTTTTTCTATTTCGGCGCAGTTAACATGATCCAGCTCTCCATCGATATATTCAGAGAGTTTTTTAAACATTTCCAGACAATGTTTATGGTCATGATCATCACTCGTCATTTTCAAAATATCCTTTCAATTTATCTCTTAAATAAAGTCGGGCCCGGTGAAGCCTGACTTTCACATTGGCCGTCGATAAACCAAGAATCTGGGCTGTCTCCGCCGTGCTGAATCCCTCAATATCCCTTAGCACAATTACCAGACGATACTTTTTGGGAAGTGACAAAATTTCTTTGTTGATGGCGTTGGAAAGCTCCTGATTCAGTAATTTTTCCAGAGGCATCAAAGCCCATTCCGGGACATGGTCCGGAACTTCGGTCTGATTACCAGGACTAAACTCCTCCAGGGACAATTCTTTTTCCGGGGCAAACTTGGATTTCCGTCTTTTTTTGATGCAGGTGCTGGCTGCTATCTTGTACATCCAGTTTTTAAATTTCGTTTCATAGCGAAAACCATTCAAATACCTGAAAACATTTAAAAATGTTTCCTGAATCATATCCTCGGCATCACGATGGTCCCGACACATCCGCAAACTGAAGTTATAAAGTTTCTGTTCATACCTTTTGACTAGCTCCTGAAACTTGTCGGTCTGGCCGGAGTTTATCGCCTGGATCAGTTCAAAATCTTTATCTTTGATCTTTTTGTGATTTGATTTCTTTTCCGCTGTCATAGTCGCTTGTCACCTGACAAGAATCTTTCAGTCAGGTGGAAATTCCCAATTTCGGCAGGATGTAGACCTGGAGCAAGATCCAGACGCCGACAATTCCCAGTACGATAAACAAATCTTTCATGGGTTATCTCCTATCAATGGCATCTAATCGAAACACAACGAAAACAAAAGTTCACTATCGGGTGTGAAAAGAGATTATAATGCCACTACAGTTTTTTTATACGTGGTTATCGGACGGTTGTCCACTGTTTTTTACTGACAAGGCAGTACAGGCTGACCAACAAAAAAGCCATGACGAGTCCAAGGTGGCAAAGATTTAGGAAAATAATAAATTCAGGAGAAAAATTCGAACCGGCCAAATTTCTGATGACAAGAAACACGCCACTGATCACTATGCCGGCGAGCAGAGCGCTGCGGACATAGCCACTGGTGGTCATCTGGCTGACTGTGCGCTTCGATAAGAAATAGTCTACAATCAAATAGGCACTAAAGGCCAAGAACAAAACAGCTGCCAGGTAGTGAATATAGTGGGTTACAAAGAATTCGGCCAGCCAGCCGAGTCCCGGGATATCTGCGATGTAATAGCGTTTAAAAATTGGCATTTGGCCAAAACCGGACAGGGCCAGAAAAAGCATCGTTATCAGGTAGAACCAGCGACCGGGCACACGGATCGCTTTTGAGTCGGGTTGAACATTATCCATCAGAAGCACTCCCTTTTTGAACAATTCCATATCATTTTGTATGTTTATAAAATTTGCCGACAGCGGCCGCTATACCGGCGATGGGGGCCACCAACATGGCAAACGCCAGATTATTGGCCCGGGCCATGGTATTTTCTACCGGCTCCAAGCCCGGCTTTCCCTTGCCCTTTTCAACTGCCTTGTTCAACTCTTCAAATGGAACTGGCGAAACATAGATGGTGTTGGTGCCGCCGTTTTCATTCTCACCATAGATATAGCCGTTTATTTTTTTGGCCAGAGTATGTGCCTTGCGAATGATTTCTTCCCGCGGCCCGATGGTTTGGACGTCTTCCGGACAGGCTTCGATGCAGGCCGGCAGCTCACCTTTTGCAACACGATTGTAGCAACGGTCGCACTTATACATAACGCCGTTGCCAGCCATAGAAGGCATGAGATCCAGATACAGCCCCGTTCCGGTCTGACGCTGGGGGATGTGCCACGGACAAACTTTACGGCATTTCGACCCTCCCAGGCAAATGTCCGAATCGATGCGTGAGATGCCATTTTCTAACTGTTGGGCCGCGCCCCAAGGGCAAAGTTTTACACAGGGCGGGTTGACGCAATGCATACAGCGCCGGGGGATTGTCAACTCAGAAACTTCACCGTTTATCTCAACCTCGGCATGCTGTATAAACAACCAGTTGTAGGGTGTCAGCCGATCATTCACATCCTTTTTATCCGACCAGTCCTCGACGGGAACCCTGTTGGGAACCATCTTAGGGAATGGCTTTTGTGGATCTGGATATTTTTCAGAATTTACTTCCGTGCAGGCTTCCACGCAGGCTTCACAACCAATGCATTTTCGAATATCCAGCAGTGTTGCCAACTGTTGACTTTCATCGGCGCTGACAGCAGCCGCGGCGCCTGACACACTGGTAGTCGCCAAACCTGCCGCCGAGGCCAGGCCTCCTTTGAGAAATGCTCTCCTGGAAATCTGTTTGCTCATTTAACCTCCTGATAATCCCTATATTTAAACAATTTGCACACATCCGGGCCGTGAATTGCCATTAATGAGCCGGGAGGTATTGTTTGGTTACAACTAATTCTACTTGATCTTAGCCTTATATAGCCTCAGACTGTTGGCTACTACCGAGACACTGCTGAAGGCCATGGCCAGGGCGGCCAGAATGGGGTGAAGCTGGCGCAGAATGGTGGGTAGGGTTTCAAAAGGATATAGGATTCCAGCCGCGATCGGAATCAGAAGGACATTGTAGCCAAAGGCCCAGAAAAGATTCTGTTTGATTGTATTCATGGTGGCACGGCTCAACCGAATGGCCCGCGGCACACCCATTAGGCTTCCGCTGGACAGAATGACACCGGCTGTTTCAATGGCCACATCGGTCCCGGTACCAATGGCCAGGCCGACCTCCGCCTGGGCCAGAGCCGGGGCGTCGTTGATGCCGTCGCCCACCATACCGACGCACGCGCCCTCCTGCTGCAAATTTTTGACCTGAGAAGATTTTTCCTCCGGGCGGACTTCGGACAGGACCTCATCAATATCGACCTGGGCGGCGATGGCCTGGGCTGTTTGCTGATTGTCGCCGGTGAGCATGACCACCCTCAACTGCTGGTTTTTCAGCTGCCGGATGGCTTCTTTTGAATCCGGTTTCAGGGTATCGGATACTGAAATAAGACCGCACAATTGCCTATCCCGGACCACAACCATCACTGTTTTGCCCTGTGACTGCAGTGACGTGATCTCATCGTCAGCAGGCTGAACGTTTATATCTGAATCCTGAAACCACTTGGGCTTGCCCACCCGAACCTGATGACCATCCACTGCGGCCTGCACGCCGAACCCGCCGGAAGCTTTAAAATCCGTCGGATCCAACAGCTTTATCTGCCGGGATTTGGCCTCTTGCACAATGGCTTTTCCCAAAGGATGCTCAGAGCCTTTTTCAACCGAGGCGGCCAGCTTTAACAGGTCGTTTGGCGAATCAAAATTAGAATTCAGTGGAATGATATCGACCACGGCCGGCTTGCCCATGGTAATGGTTCCGGTTTTATCCAGCACAATGGTATCCAGCTTGGTTGCCGTTTCCAGGGCTAGGCTGCTTTTAAAAAGGATGCCCTTTTCAGCACCTTTGCCGGTGCCGGCCATGATAGCCGTCGGAGTGGCCAATCCCAAGGCACAGGGACAGGCAATAACCAAAACGGCGACGAGCCGGATCATTGAGGTGACAAAATCTCCGGTAATCCCCCACCACAGGAAGAAGACAACAAACGCTATTCCAATAATCGCCGGAACAAATATGGCAGCGACCTTGTCGGCCAGGGCCTGAATGGGGGCCTTGCTGCCCTGGGCTTCCTGAACCAGCCGAATGATTTGAGCCAAGGCGGTTTCCTTGCCGACCCGGGTCGCGCTAAACCGCAAAAGGCCTTCACCATTGATCGAACCGCCGACAATCATGTCCCCCGGCTGTTTGTCAACCGGCAAGGGCTCACCGCTGAGCATGGATTCGTCGACTGCGGACTGGCCATCGAGGACCACACCGTCCACCGGCACCCGCTCGCCCGGGCGCACAATAACTGTATCGCTCACATTAACGCGGGTTAACGGTATTTCTTTTTCGATATTATTTTGCAGAATCGTTGCGGTTTTGGGGCTCAAACCGATCAGTTTGCGAATCGCACCGCCCGTGCGGCCCTTGGTGCGGGACTCGAGCATTTTCCCCATTTTAATCAAGGTGATAATGACCGCTGAGGTTTCAAAGTAGACATGAGCGCCGAACGAAGGAAAAAACAGCACCGCCAGTGAATAGGCATATGCTACGGAAGATCCCATGGCGACCAAAACATCCATGTTCGCGCTCTTGTTTTTTAAACTTTTCAGACCACCGACATAAAAGTCCCATCCGGTGTAAAATTGTACCGGAGAGGCCAGAGCGCAGAACAGCCAGTTGACCCAAGGGGCATGGCTCCATTGTCCGATCAGCCCAAAATCGCGCCCCATGCTCAAAATAAAGAGCGGCAATGAAAACAAGACGCCGACGGCGAACTTGCGGGTTTGGTTGTCAATTTCGGCTGCGCGCGTCTTTTGTTCGGCATCTTCCTCGTCTATTCCATCAGATGGTGGGATCGCGCCAAAACCGGCTTGTTCTATCGCAGCAACGATGCCATCCAGGCTGATTGCACCGGGAATATATTCCACCGCTACCCGTTCGCTGGCAAAGTTTACCGTGGCGTTGACGACCCCGGCCGTTTTTTTGTTCAGGGACCGCTCTATATTGGCCGCACAGTTGGCACAGGTCATTCCGGTCACCGGCATTTCCACTTTTTGCGTGGGCACCGAAAAACCCGATTTGTAAATCTTATCGACCACATCCCGCAACTGCAGCTGCTGCGGATCAAAAGAAACCGCTGCACTTTCAGCTGCAAAGTTGACATTGGCGTCGGCCACGCCTTTGAGTTTTTTGAGGCCCCGTTCTATGTTGGCCGCGCAGTTGGCACAGGTCATGCCGGCGATGGGGAATGTAAATTTTTGGGGTGTCATAGTTTAATCCACAGATTTCGCAGATTACACAGATTACAATAAATGTCGGGTAGAGACTGCGAAATCTGCTGGGTTTAATTCCCCGCAGCTTGCTGCGTTAGGATAGAATTTATCATAACTTGATTCTCCGCGGCTTGCCGCGGGGCAGTTTATTCTCCCCGGGTCTAATTCACCGCAGCTGGCTGCAATAAAATGGCGTTAGATCCGAAAAGCATGAGGCTCTGCGGCTGGCCGCGGAGAGATTTAATTCCTGTCCTCCGGGTTTGCCTCAAATAGTGCAATCTCTTCGGATCGCAGCCCTGCGGCTTCCGGCTCGTAGAGCCTACAGCTCGGAGAGGCCGGGGCTGGATAAGGGCTTTTACCGCAGGGATCAGGCAGCCGGATAATTAATTTCTTTGAGGGTTTCCTTGATTTTCCCCTCGGTGATGGGTGCTTCCCACTCGACTTCAATGCTCTTGGATTCCGGATTTCCTTCCACTGTTTTGATGCCATCCAATTCGTTCAATTCATTTTTGATGGCCCTAACACAGTGTCCACATGAAATGTTTGGTATCGAAAAGGTCTTTTTTTCCATACGGTTTTTCTCCCTAAGCGTAACTATTTGTCTTGTTTCCGGTAGATTAGTATTTGTACAGTAATATAGTATGAAATCAGGACGTGTCAATTGGAGGTACAGAAGCAACATAGATCAGACAAACTTGAAGGAAACCCAGCAAGATTGAAGCAATTCGACGCAATATTATTGACTTAAAATCTAAAATCTCATTGTTCAAATTCCAAACAAGATCCAAATTCCAACGTCCAATGACCCAAACAATTTAATGACTTATCTAATGTTTGAGGACAATTTTGCTTGTTTTGAGTTTTGAAATTAGGTCATTGAGATTTGTTTGGTATTTGTAATTTGTTGCTTGAATTTTTTCTGTTGCTGACGCAATGCTTTTTGGGCCAGTTGACCGACGGTTACCCGGGCGACCCTCCCATGGCGATATAAGGTCAATTTGCCCGGGTCCCTGGTAAGTTTTTGCAAGCGATGAATTGCCTCATCAATCAATATCGGGCTGACGGCCCAAACAGCGAGCCCTCTGAGATATGGATCGTCAGATTCCATGTAGGCCGACAGAAAACTGGCTGCAGCCCGCATGCATTCCACCCGGCTCCGAGCCAGTCGGCCGATTCCCCAAAGAACACCGCGCTGCAGCCCTTCGTGCTCCAGATAGTTTCCATCCGGCCTGATGTAGGAGAGCAGCATACCCTCGTATTCAGCGGCCAATTTTTCATCTCTGACCATCGCTTCGGCCATGGACTCAGGACAGCCCCATCCGATCCCCCCGGATTCATCGTTCAGATTCCAGATAAAGCGCCGCATCACCACCCTGGCCGATTCCAGATCGGTTGCGGCAAGGTCACCAATGACAGCGCCCATGGCCGTCACGGTCCGCCATTTGACAATTTCATCCAGGGAGCAAAGATAAGAAAAGAGCGGTCCGACAACTTTACGGGGTGGCAGTCGACGAATCTCAACCAGGCCTTGGCTGAAGTCATCGGCTTTAAGAATGGGCAAGATTTGTTTTTTAAGCTGCCGGCTGCTTGATTTGTTCTGTTTCATTGGATGCTTTACAACACGAAATCCCAAATTTTCGGCGAGACACTTTGGCTGAGATGCCCCTGAGATTCTGGGGAGGGAGATCGGTGAAAGATCTAAAAAGTGAGGATTTCAAACCCCGCGTCCCGGTAACGAGCCATGCCCGGATGTCCCAACATGTCCTCCAGGAGGGGTAAGCCCAGGGTTTTCGCCTCCGCTATCGACTCTGTTTTATTCGCACAGGCTTTGCAGACACCTTCCACCAGTCCTTTTGCCCGAGCCTTTTGCCAAAGTTGATGCAGCGGGTGTCCTTTTTTTTCCAGATCTGAAATTAGCTTTGTGGCAGCGCCTTCAATGATAATTTTGGCTTCATAGCCTTTATCGGTCATATCAAGTGCATTTAGCAGCACGTGGACAAAGCACATGGGATCCCCGTTGAATACAAAAAGAGCGAATTTTTTCATGGCAGCCTCTTGACCTTATTTGAACTGATTAGGACTCCTCCCAGTAAATACAATCGGTGGGACAACATTTTATACAGTCATTGACATCAACTTCGGGATAATCGGCCATTTCGGCGATTTCAATGAATCCCGCATCGTTCAATCTGAACACTTCCGGGCACACATCCTGGCAGATGCCACATTGAATACACGAGCTCAGGTCGACCACCGGATTTTTCATCCCTTTACCGCCTTCCCAATTTTGCGGCCGAGTTCATAGCAGGCTCCCAGGGCCTCCTTGTCCGGTACATACTGTACTCTCAGACCCGGATCAATAATGTCAAATTTCATGTCTTCCATCTGCTGGTTGATCATTTTAACCGCTTCACCGCTCCACCCGTAGGATCCAA
>JASFSK010000205.1:0-7567 GCA_050114455.1 Desulfobacterales bacterium
TTTCCAAAGGCCAATCATAAGTTTTTTCCACAGTTGAAAAAATTTGCAAGCGATCAGAATATAAGAAGCAAACCGAAACCTGGGCAACCAGAAAAAGATTGAGAAATGCCGAAACAATGATCAACCGCAGACACATGCAGACAATTCGCAGACGAAAGCTCCATTTGCGGCAAAGCCATTCATATTATTGAATCAGCATTCCTGCCGGGTCGAAGCCCTGCGCGAGAACTGGTCGCGAAGCCATAATTTCTGCGTCCATCCGCATCTGTCGAGCGAACGAAGTAAACGGACGCTTAATTAGACATTCGTCAATCGACAATATTCATTCCCTATTATGCCTGACATACTTCTAATCCAGCCGCCGATCCGAGATTTTTATCTGACTGCCAAACGAACCATTCCATATGGTTTGGCATGTATGGCCCCAGTATTGATAAACAGCGGCTTTACGGTCAAAATTCTGGATTCGTTGGCAACCTCAAAATCACGGGTTTGCGATCTACCAAAGGAAATGAATTATTTGGATAAATATTACGATCAGCCCGACCGGTCCGCCTTTGCCCTTTTCCATCAATACCGGCACTATGGCTACAGTTTTGGTCACATCGGAAAAATAGCCAGGGAATCCGGGGCCTTTCTGGTCGGAATCTCGTCACTATTCACGCCCTATTTGGGGGAAACACTCCAGACGGCCGAGACGGTCAAGACCTTTCACCCGAACTGCAAAATAGTCGTCGGGGGGCATCACCCAAGCACCCTGCCGGAATCGGTGATGGCGTCTAAGGCAGTGGACTTCGTCATCCGCGGAGAAGGTGAGGTATCCCTGCACCGACTCGCGAAGGCAGTTTCAGGAGACGGTGCGTATGATGCCATCCCGGGTCTTGTTTTCAGGCAAAAAAATGGTGCCATACATATCAACCCACCGGCTCGGATGGATTACCCCGACGAACACCCGCTGCCGGCCGTCAACCTTATTGATCAGCGGTATTACCGCCGCAAAGGGCGCGCCGCAATGGTCGTCGTTGCCGCTCGCGGGTGCCCAATGGCTTGCAGCTATTGCTGTGTTGGGGCTCAGTCCGCTCTCGATTTCCGCAAAAGAAGCGTTGATTCAGTTCTGACTGAAATACAACGGGGTGTAACTCAACATGATGTTGGATTTATTGATTTCGAAGATGAAAACCTGTCTTTGGATCGCCGCTGGTTTTTAGAACTTCTCAGCGGAATTAAACGATGCTTCAATGGGAATGGCCCTGAGCTGAGAGCCATGAATGGGCTTTTCCCACCGTCCCTGGATGAGGCAGTAGTCCAGCAAATGCAAGCTGCCGGATTCAGGACCTTGAACCTTGCTCTGGGTTCGACCTCATCTGACCAGCTAAAACGGTTTAACCGGCCCGATGTTCGGGCGGCCTTCGATCGGGTTTTAAAACTGGCTGAAGATAACGGTATCAAGGCGGTCGGATATGTGATCGGCGCAGCACCTTTTCAAAGTGCGCAAGAATCAGTTGCAGATCTTCTCTACCTGGCTCAACGACGTGTTCTGGTAGGGTTGTCCATTTTTTATCCGGCACCGGGCAGCAAGGATTTCGAAGTGTGCAGAAACCTCGGAATTCTGCCGGGACATTTTTCTTGCATGCGATCGAGTGCTCTGCCGATTGCTCACACAACCACCAGGAAAGAAGCCGTTACCCTGCTCAGGTTGGCTCGAATCCTCAATTTCATGAAACTGTTGGTAGATGAAAAAATAAGTATCGCAACGGATTCAACACCTGGTGAGATCCGCATCAGCGATCCTTCCGATCGCATGCAAACGAGCAGGCAGCTTTTAGCAAAATTCCTGCATGATGGTAAAATTAGAGGTGTGACGCCGGAGGGTCATGTTTTTGAACATCTCATTTCGGAGAAGATCTCCCATGCATTTTTGTCAGGTTTAGACGCCATCGATCTGCGGGGCTCACAATGAGTATCATAATTATATTATAACTTTTGCGGCTTTTGTGCTCAGCAATTTTTTTCTGTCTACGAACTGACAAAAACGTTATAAGAATCCGGTTCATGCTCATGCCGGGTCAAATGTCCATGAATTCGTCTCAACATATTGCCGATTGATCTTGAATAATTCGAATTCATAACCATGTTAAGTTTTCAAATAATCACAGGGCCGTTTGAAGATCATTGCCGTCATCCGTTGATTGTTTTATCTCAACATCCACCGACGTGAATCTGACTTGCTTATTGGGACTAAACCAAAAATATCAGCTTAAATATACCCTTATATCTGAAATATAAGAATGGATGGTACTCTTCTGAAACGATCAACCAAAAAACAACAACGAATAACTCCAATTGGTTTGCAAATTAATTGGGGTACAATTCATCCATTTGAGAAAGGATTATTACAATGAGTGTGTTAGTAGCAAAAGAGGCACCGGATTTCACCGCACCGGCAGTCATGCCGGAAGGCATTATCAAAGAAGACTTCAAACTTTCGGATCTGCGAGGCAAATACGTGGTATTGTTTTTTTGGCCATTGGATTTTACCTTTGTCTGCCCAACTGAAATAATTGCACACAACAAGCGCATGGAGCAGTTCAAAGGCCGCAATGTTGAGGTCGTCGGGGTATCCATTGATTCGCAATTTACACATTTTGCCTGGCGCAGCACTTCTATTAATGATGGAGGTATTGGAACCGTAGATTTTCCAATGGTGGCCGATGTGAAACATGAGATTACGAAAGCCTATGGCATAGAACATCCGGACGGCGTGGCGATGAGGGCGTCCTTCCTTATCGACAAGCAAGGAGTGGTCCAACATCAGGTAGTCAATAATTTACCGTTAGGGCGCAATGTTGATGAGATGATTCGCGTTGTCGATGCCCTGCAATTTACCGAGCAGTATGGAGAGGTGTGTCCTGCAGGATGGAATAAAGGTGAAAGTGGAATGAAGCCGGATGCGGAAGGCGTCGCTGAGTATCTCTCCAAACACACAGACAAACTATGACCTATTTTTTTTTCCAAATTGTTGGAGGTACCGGTCGATGCTATCCAAAAAACCACGGGTATCAATTGGTTTGCTGATATATCCCGAGCAACCGGATTCCATCGCCTTTTCCTCGTCGCCTTCCATGGCATAGGAAGTCAGGGCTATAACCGGTATGTCGACTAAATCGGTATCTTCCCGCATCAGGCGAGTGGCCGCCAAACCGTCCATACCAGGAAGCTGGATGTCCATCAGGATAAGATCCGGCGAATGTTGTCGGGCCAGTTCGATGCCACTTTCAGCATCAACCGCTTCATGGACATTGTAGTCGCCTATCGATAGCAGGCCTCTTACCAGCTTCATATTCAATTCATTGTCTTCGACTACAAGAATGGTCTTATTTGGCATGTCTTATCCTTTTCTGAATAGGTGCTGTGGTTCTAGCTAACATATGCCTCAATGTTGCCTGCATATCAGAACAGCTGAAGTCGTTGCCGATACACATCTGTAACCATTTTAGGATCATCCGTAATGACGATATTGTCTTCGATCCAGTCAGGCGCCCTGCCGCGCTTGACCATTTCATGAATCTGATCGTCGATTCCATTCCAATAATCGCCACCGCCCTCCGTATCGAATAAAACAACCGGCACAGGATCGAGAATAGATAGTTTCATGTTGCACAGGGTGATACCGAGTTCTTCCAGAGAGCCCAATCCGCCGATATTAAATATCGGAAAAGAAGCAATTTCGAACCATTTTTGGCGGCTATGACGGCAGGTGGCCTGAAAAACCTGACAAAAATCGACATCGGTGGTTAAGGATTGATCAGTGATGTCCAAAAAATTGGCCCCGGACAGAATTCCCCGCTCCCTGGCCAGCGTATTGGCCTGCTCCATTACGCCACTGCCTCCGCCGGTCACAATGCCAATATGCTGTCCCCAGAATTCGATAAGGGCATCCATCAAGGCGCCGAGTTTTTTCTCTCCCTTTTGCGACAGCTTCTGGTTTGACCCGTAAAATGCAAATAACATGGATTTGTGAAAATCAGCAATTCGTTCCGGTGCTACAAAATACCCCAGCCGATCGCGCATGGTGTGTTTCATCAAACGCTGGTTCAATTCGGAAACCCAATAAACTTCGAGACCAAAGGCATGATATTCTTCCAGGCGATGGTGATCCTGTTGGGACAAAAAGGGGCCGTGTTCATAGGATGGCTCGAAAAAATAAAGTGCTTTTAATTTGCCTTGGCAGGTCAGATTTATAATTTCACGATGCTCGATGATATTGGGAAAAAATTTCAAAATCAAAACACTCGGGTCGGAATCGATGGCATCTTCGATTCTGGAAGTGGCATAAATATGAGCGCATTCACTTTTCGGCGAAAAATCGCGTCTGGCGAGGGCACACATGGCTCGGGTCACTTCACAATTCTCAGAAGGCCCATTGATAAAAAATTCAGCCTTTTCTGGTCGATCCGACTCTCCTGAGGCAAGGGCCACCGGTCTCTCCAAAAAATGGCAATTGGGATTGCCGATGTCTTCGAACCGTTTTTCGAATCTGCGCATTTGACGATAGTTGAAGGAGTTGCCCGTCCGTGCAGCTCTTTTGCGCCGTTGGCCATTCCGCGACTTGGCCGCACTGTAAACCTTGGCTGAGATTAATGGATTTACGATAGGATGATGGCTCTGGTTGACAATTTCCAGATAAATCCGGATTCCCCGGGTTTTGATGGGATCCAACACGGTGGCAGGCAGGTTACGTCCCAGGGAAAAGCCGCTCTGCAGCACAACATAATGCTCATTGAGATACATGGAGCAGGTTGTCACAACGCCTTCGCCCGGTGCTATGGTCAGCGAGGGCACCGCATTCCGGACCTGATATCGATTTAGAAGCTCTCGGCCGTCCTCCCGGAGTAAAATTCGGCCGAGGGTCTTTCTATCCAAGGGCTCCCTGAACCGGCAAACGACCTTGTGGGGAGCGATAACAATACTGCCGTCACTGGAAATAGCAGTTGATTCAGGCAGCTTTAGCTCAGCACGCTCGATGGCCCGCAGGACTTCATCTGAACTGAGCAGGGCTTCCGGATCACAGAATACCAGTCGACCGACCGGCAGTCCCAAAGCAAACAAGTCTTTAAACTCATCTAATATGGGATAGCCGGGTATGACTGCTGATGCTTCAAGGTTCAAGGTAATTCTATCACCTTTCAGACTGTCGGCAACGGGTGGGTTGCATTTGATTTGTAGACCCAATCGCGCAATCCTGGATCGTTCACTGAACACGATATGTTCCGGTCGATTTTTGAATTCATCAACCAGATCCGCATTGAGTCCGAAAGTTGTTTGAAATGCAACTGAGTGGTTGTTGATATCCATAATTTTGGATATGACCCCGTCCTCGGATTGCAAAAGTCCTCGAAACAGATGATTGTTTTTGTATATGCGCGCCATTTTTCCTGTCTCAAATTTATCGCGGTATGGGCCGGAATACTGATTTGCCGAATTCGCTTTTCACGGATAAAGTCACCAATTAATCCATATTATCATTAATAATTTTGAACACAAATAGTTTCCACTGGTGGGGTTCTACAGTCCATTTAGATCGGAGATCCAAAAATCAGCTGCCACCAACAGCGATGGTCTCGACCCCATCCAGGGGCCGTCTTCATGCCCCAGTCTGGTGGTCGCTGATTTTGAGTCGCCGATATATCTGGAATCAGAAAGACCATTGAAGCAAGTATCTTTAAGGTGGGAGGGGCCGTGAAATCTGCTCAAAAGCCGGCAGGAAATTGGTATTGAGCGGCTACCGGCAAAACAATCTTGGAGAACTGGTAAGTCGTCATAGATAAAGTGGCCACATTAACAAGGCTTGCATCCGGGGCCACTTCACACACCTCTGTAATCCAATAAATTCTCAATGATTTTAATCAGCGATTTATTGACCGTTTCTTGTTCTTCTAAGTGGTTTAGTTTCATCTCCTTGGCTGTGATTTTGTCCAGAACCCATCCAAACCCCAATTTATCGAAAAAAATGATTGTCTCCTTATCCATTGCCCAGTTGTTCTCCGTAATAAATCTTTTTATTTTCAATCAGTAATTATTTCGGTTCAATTTTTAATTTGTCGTAATAGGGCTGGGAGCCTGGTTCGTATTTACCATCGGGCTTAGTTCCCCGTCCGCTAATTGTGTATCGTCACCGCGATCAAAATTCTTTAGCATTAGTTCAAACTGCTATCGAAATCGGTGTCTCCTTTTAAAGTTTACCAGTAACAATAAATCATAAACTTCAGCAATTTATACAACAATTCTGAATACATACCAATGAAATACAGTTTAAGATAGTCAGTCTGGCAAGATTTAATTCATACCATATTCGTAATATCATTTGACACCGGACTGCGTCTCTTTTAGAATTTTACATTTTGGTTTGAATGCTATATCCCAGGCCTTAAGGCCGGGGAAAGGCAAAGAGCGCACCATCACGATGAATAGGGGAACAAATGATATCAATAGATCATCAGATCATTAAAGTGCCCGAATGCGGACGGCCTACGGGACTGTTTATCATGGATTTTGATGGCACGTTGCTGCGTTCGGATCGAACATTTTCGGGAATCGATCTAGATGCACTCGGGCAGCTGGGCGAAAAGGGTGTCGTAAGGGCCATCGCTACCGGTCGGTCTCTATATTCATTCAACACGGTCGATGTTGCAAATTTGCCGGTGGATTTCGTAATTTTCTCAATGGGTGCGGGTGTCCTACAAAAAGTGGGAGGCAAAATCGTTCGCAAAGTTATTTTGGAGCCCCGTAACGCCAAACAAGCATGCAAAGTTCTGATAGACAATCGACTCGATTTTATGATTCACCGAACCATACCAGACAACCACAAGTTCAGCTACTTTCGATCAAACCGGGGCAATGAAGATTTTGAGAGACGTTTGCAGCTCTACAACCAATTCGCCGTTTCTCTAAAGGATTCCATCGACGGATTCGGACCGGCAACCCAGCTGTTGGCCGTGGTGCCGGATAAGAGCAGCCATGCCGCCCTTGAAAAAGTCCGCAGTGACTTACCCGATTTTAGCGTCATCCGGACAACTTCACCTCTGGATGGTAAGGCCACCTGGATCGAAATTTTTCCATCCGAGGTTTCTAAAAGTAAGACCGCTGCCTGGCTGGCTGAAGAATTCAATATTGAAAAAAACAAGATCGTCTCGATAGGAAATGACTACAACGATCTGGATTTGCTCGAATGGACCGCAACCAGTTTTGTGGTTGACAACGCGCCGGATGATCTCAAAAGCCGCTTTACGCCGGTCGCCTCCAACAACAACGGCGGCGTGGCCGAGGCTGCGAATCGTTGGCTTGGGGACCTGCTAGTAACAGCGAATGAATCATCGAGTTGATTCTGCTTACTTCTTAGCACAAATCAGTATAATTCGAGTATCTAGCACGGCTCGCAGAGGGCAACTGCCAACGTAATATCAGATGTTAAAAGACAGATAACAAAAGTCGGATAACTGTGGACAGAAAACAAACAGCGGATGTCTTAGGCCACACCCCATACCCTCTGCCCTAAGCCTTATATGCC
>JASFSK010000206.1:0-7543 GCA_050114455.1 Desulfobacterales bacterium
TTAGAGTTCGAAGACTCATGTAGTATCACATCTAAAACAATTCGTTCAGAATCTGTTATCTGTTTTCGGATCTTTAACATCTGTCTTCCGTTCTCTGACATCTGCCATCGATCTGTTGCTTGCCACAGCGAAGACGGGTCCTCTGATATCTGTCCTCTGTCCACTGACCTCTGATATCTGCCATCTGTCAACTATCCAACGAGGAGCCGGTGCCGTGTCGGAAAACGCCGTTGACATGCGTCATATTACCAAAAAGTTTCCTCTGGTGTTGGCGGTTGACGATGTCAGCTTCAGTGTGAGACAGGGGGAAATCCATGCCCTGGTCGGCGAAAACGGCGCCGGCAAATCCACCCTCGTAAACATCCTTTACGGTCTTTTACGACCGGATCGGGGTGCTATCCGGATTAACGGCCGGGAAACGGTATTATCCGATCCCGGTGATGCCATCCGGCTGGGCATCGGTATGGTGCACCAGCATTTCATGCTGATCCCGCCGTTCACCGTTGCGGAAAATGTGGTTCTGGGGCAGGAGCCATCGGTCGGCGGGTTTGTCAATGTAAAACAAGCCAACCGGATCGTGGGTGAGCTTTCGCAGCAATATGGGCTGGAAGTGGACCCGACGGCCAAAGTTGAAACCCTCAGCGTCGGCATCGAACAGCGCATCGAAATCATCAAGGTCCTTTACCGCGGTGCCGAAATTCTCATTCTCGACGAACCCACAGCTGTCTTGACGCCCAATGAAGTCGACGAATTATTCGAAATCATGCGGTCTCTCAAAGACCGGGGCAAAACCATCATCTTTATCACCCATAAACTGCAAGAGGTGACGGCTATCGCCGATGCGGTCACGGTCATGCGGCGCGGTCGGGTCGTCGGCACCGTCCCCGTCAAGGACACCAGCCGGCAGGAAATTGCAACCCTGATGGTCGGCCGACAGGTTCTTTTCCGGGTCCAGCGCACCCAGGCCGATCCCGGCAAAATCGTTCTGGCGGCTAAAGATCTAACTGCCCTAAACAACAAGGGCTTGCCGGCCCTGCGCAAGGTTTCGTTTGAGGTTCGCGAGGGTGAAATTCTCGGCCTGGCCGGTGTCGAGGGCAATGGTCAATCCGAGCTGGTTGAAGTGCTGACGGGTCTGCGCCGGATGCAAAGCGGTCTGGTGGAGATGAACGGCTGGGGCATCTCAAATTCCACGCCGCGCACGATCAGGGAGAAAGGTACCTGTCATATACCCGAAGATCGGCATCGACGGGGATTGATACTGGATTTTTCGGTCGCCCAAAACATGGTCCTGGGAATTCATTATCGACCACCGTTTGTGCGCAACCTGATAATGGACGTTGTCAATTTCGCTCCAATCAAGAAAAAAGTAAACCGCTTGCTGAAAGAATTTGACATCCGGCCGCCGGATCCCGAAAATCCAACCGGCAATTTGTCGGGCGGCAATCAACAGAAAGTTGTCGTGGCCCGGGAATTTGATCAGAATCCCAAACTTTTGATTGCCGCCCAACCAACCCGTGGCATCGATGTCGGCTCCATCGAATTTATCCATCAAAGACTATTGCAGGCCCGGGATGATAAAAAGGCTGTTTTGCTGGTTTCAGCGGATCTCGAGGAAATCCTCACCCTATCGGACCGGATCGCTGTCATGTATGAAGGCCGGATTGTCGGCATCCTGGAACCGGCAGAAGCCACCGAGGCACGCATCGGCATGATGATGACCGGCGGAGGGGTAGGAGGCTGAATGTGTGATAAGTTGATTGGTTAATTCGTTGCCTGATAGATAAAATATCTGTGGATTAAATTCTGATGTGCACTTTCTCTAAGCGGATTAATTAGGAGAACACAATTGAAAGTCCGTCGGCTTTTCCGATACCAGATTTTACTGGGGATACTGTCGCCCATTGCAGCCGTGATGCTGGCATTTGTGGTGGGTGGCGTCATTATTCTGGTGTTCATCAAAAGCTTCGTCTTTGCACCGGAGGCCTTTGATCAGCTGCACGGCCAGGGTGTCCCAGCTGCCGTGCTGGAAAGTCTGCGGTCCCTTGAAGGCAAAGAATACCCCACCAAATCCGCATTTGAAAAAGGGGTTCGATCCGCTATCGGTGAGATAGAATACCAGCGGTATGGCGATCTGATCGCCCAACGAACTCAGGTCCGAGAAAATCCGCTGGAGGTCTATCAAGTCATATTTACGGCTGCACTTGGCAATCGGGACGGATGGGGCAATGTGATATATCGCGCAACACCGCTGATTCTTACGGGTTTAGCGGTCGCACTGGCATTTCAGTGCGGACTTTTCAACATTGGCGGAGAGGGCCAGATGGTGATGGGCGGCTTCGCCATTACCTGGATTGGGTTTACATTTGTAAATTTTCCCGCTTTCATTCTAATTCCATTTTGCATCCTGGGCGGTGCGCTCATTGGGGGCATGTGGGCGGCCATTCCCGGCTATTTGAAAGCCAGACGAGGCGTTCATGAGGTTGTCACCACGATCATGTTAAACTGGATCGCGGTGGCATTCACCCAGTATCTTACAATGGTTTACAAGCCCGAAGAGTCTTGGATTCCACACACCCATCAAATCGCGGACAGCGCCCGGCTCTCAAGATTGGCCGAGTACCTGAATGCGGTTGGCATCGATTTTCCCAAAAGTAATCTCGTCAACACCGCCGTGCTACTGGCCATCGGCGCGGTTATTTTCGTGGCTTTTCTTTTAAAACGCACCAAGATCGGATATGAAATTCGATCGGTAGGCTTTAATCCGACAGCCGCCGAATGCGCCGGGATCAGCGTCGGCAAAAATACGGTTCTGGCAATGGCTATCAGTGGTGCCATTGCCGGATTGGCCGGGGTCAACCAGGTCATGGGGTACAAACATCGGTTTCGCTACGGTATTTTTGAAGGACTGGGATTTGACGGGATCGGCGTGGCCTTCATCGGGCGCAACAGCCCGTTCGGTGTGGTCTTGGCGGCAGTGTTGTTCGGCGTTCTGGATCATGGCGGATTGGCGATTGACGTCTCGACCCGTGTGCCCCGGGAGATCGTTCTGGTGCTGAAAGCGGCGATATTGATCTTTGTGGTTGTCAGTGGTGAAATCACCAAACGTCTGATCAAACTCATTCAGAAACGGCAGGAGGTTGCGCCATGATCGATACAATTCTGGCGATTCTGGCCTCGAGTATCCGTCTGGCGATACCCTATGCGCTGGCCGGCTTGGGTGGCACCTACTCGGAGCGCTCCGGGGTCGTGAACATCGGCCTCGAGGGTATGATGCTGACAGGTGCCTTCACGGCCGTGGCCGTCACCAACGCCATCGGCAGCCCGTGGCTGGGGCTCGTGGCCGCGATTGTCGTTGGGATGATGCTGGGGCTCGTCCATGCCGTTGTCTGTGTTACCTTTAAAGCCGATCAAATCGTCAGTGGGCTGGCGCTGATTGTCTTCGCAGCCGGGGTGACCGTTTTTTGTGCCTGGCTGCTCTACGATCAAACCCAGATTCAGGTTGAAGCCCACCTGCACGTTCCCGTTCTGCATGATATGGCGTTCTTCAAAAAACTCTTCAATCAGATTCCGCCTTTGGTGTTTATCACTGTTGCCATAGTGATCGCTTCGCATTTTATCATTTTCAAAACCGTTTTCGGGCTGCGCCTACGCTCGGTGGGTGAGCATCCCCAGGCTTCCGACTCTTTAGGAATCAGCGTGGTCAAGATGCGGTATACCGGTGTGGTTATCAGCGGTGCGCTGGCCGGGATGGCCGGCGCCTATCTTTCCCTCGAACACGCCCACTATTTTGTCAAAGGCATCAGTGCCGGTCGGGGCTTCATTGGCCTGGCATCCATGATATTCGGCAAATGGACCCCGTTTGGTACGGCCGGGGCCGGCCTGCTGTTCGGGTTCGGCGAAGCCATCAAGCCGTATCTGCCCAAGGTCGTGCCGTCTCAGTTCATCGATATGATCCCCTATGTGCTCACCATTCTCGTACTGGCCAGCGCCATCGGGCGTGCCACACCGCCGGCATCGGTGGGCGTACCGTATGTCAAGGAGTAGCGGAGCAGGAATTGAAGATTGAATATGGATATAGCCGCCAAAAAGCGCAAAAATTATAAAAATAAAATTTAAAGGTCGAAAATTTAAAGATACTGTAAAGGATGTAAGGAAGGATCGCCAAAGATGATCGGCGTCGTGGACACCTCAGCAATAATCCGCCTTTATATTCCCGACGGGCCTCTGCCAGACGGTTTTGAAGCCTTTTTGCGGGGTGTTGAGCGCGGTCTAAACATGGCCATAGCACCTGAATTCCTATTGGCTGAATCGGCAAACGTATTAAACAAGAAGCGGAAAACCAATGAACTTACTGCGGCTGAGGCTGATCAGCTTCTTACAGACATTATCGAACTGCCGCTTCGCCTTTTCCCCCATCGATGCACCAAGACGGGGATGCTTATGAATTAAAACGGAAAACCAAGATTAAAGCCGATGCCGCGAAATCCGGCGTTTCCCCAGCGATAATCGATGCCCACCCGGTCAAAGTTGATTTTCCAGATCGAAACGGCTTCTCGGGTTCCGAGGGTCAAGCCGACATTAAAAATTCGGTTGACCCTCTCGGTCTCGCCACCATCTTCAAGAAATTCCACCCGGTTGAAAAAGCGGCTGACCACAAAAAAAACACCTATATCGAGTTCCCGATTTTGAAAGGTGATGCCACTGGGGTGGCTGACATCCAAACCGGCTTCCAACATTGAAAAACCGCTGGTTTCTTTGTTGGCGGCATTTCGATCCTCGGCCAGAATCATTGAATTGCCGATTCCAAAACTAAACTTTTGCCAATCAAAACTGACCAGACTGCGTGCGCCCCCGCCGTAAATATAGGTTATATCACCACCTGCGGTATCCCTGCCGGCGCCAAATTGTCCAAACGGTTTAAGGGTCCAGTGTTTGTTTATTGGAAATTGCACTTCGAGACCCGGGACAAATGCCGCCGCGCCAAAGGTGAAGTCCGTTGTGGTTTCATCTTCGATGGCCACAACTGCCGGCAGTAGCAAGCGGTACCCAAGCCGATCACGTAATACCGGTTGATCGTATTGGGCCGGTCTGAAGGTATAGGCCAAGGGTGCCCGCAGTACAGCAAACCTTTTGTCGGCGTTTCTTACCTTGTACACACCGCTTCCCACCCAAACCGCAAAACTATAGTTCAGCAGGGCATCGGGCTCATCACCTGCCAGGGAGGATAAGCATCCAAAATGGAGTGTGAACACGATCGCTGCAGTTACAGCGGTTGTCATAAATATGTTTCGTTGGGTCCTGACTGCTAGCATTTGAAAATAAATATGTATAACGGTGTAAAAATTTCAGGGATCGGGGTATTTATTTGGCATGCCCGCGCAGGCAGGCATCCGGTAATCTGGGTGCTGCAATATCTGGATGCCTGCCTTCGCAGAGCCTGCCCCTGCAATAGCAGGGGCATGACGGTCATTATCGAAAATAACTCATCGACTGCTCATGTAATTCCTTTCAGCGAGTTCTGCGTACCGGCGGAAAAAAAGAGTTTGCTGCAATATATCACCGTATTTGGGCATCTAGCACTAGGCCAATCCTTTTTTAATTTTACCAGCGACAATCTGATCGATAAAGGCATTGTCAGCAATCATTTTCTCGATGTCGCCACCGGGAAACTTCAGCGCCCACTCGTAAAGCGCTTTTATCCTTTCCCGATCTCCCTCGTTGAGCGGCCTTTCGGCTCTAACCGCGTCCAGACTTTCAATGATCAAATTTGCAATCCCGGAATAATAGGTGTCCAAGATTTGTTGTAAATTTTGACTTCTTTCAAGGGCATCCTGGTAGGATTGGATAGCATTTATCTGTACAACCCTGCTCCTGGGATAGAAAGAGCACATGAAATTCCAATCTTCGCCGCCAATTTCCTTTTCACCACAGGTGCGAAAATCAGACCGCAAAATGACCGTCGGGATATCCAGAAATTTGGCCAGCATATATTCGACGACCACCCCGGCATCCAGTTCGGTGCCGTCGAAATTAAACAAACCCATATCGCACTCGATGATTTTTACCAAATCCTGGTTTCGAATGGCAAGAGCGCTGGTCTGGTGTTGTTCGACCTTCTGGGGCAGGCAGCATCGGTATCGGTTTTGGGAGCATTTTTCCAAGTACTCCGCCAGAAGGGCATTGCCGATCAGGTCTTTATGATTGAATAAACTTCCAGCAAAATAGATCGTGAATTGATGCGTCATGGTTTTATATGCTTCCTTAGGCAAAAATTTACTTCAACCGACAGCATCATTCCGCTTCAAAATACTCCAGCGTGATACCCGGCGCAAGGGTCTGAAGAAGAAGTTCACAGTCAGCCCGCTGGCTGGCGGCGGTTGGCCTTTCCACCAGCGCCACCCGGTCGATCTTATTGTCGGCCGCCGGCCAACCCAGGGCCATCTGGATGATCGCTGTATGCAACGCTGAAAGGCTAGGATTGAAGGCGGCATTTTCAGCTGAACGGCCGGTGTAAATTCTGCCTTCTGCGGTTCTAATGGCACAGCCGGCTATATTTTGGGTGTAGGGAGCGTAAGATATCCTGGCGGCTGTCACGGCCTCCAACACGAACGGGTCATTTACAGAGAACTTTAAATTGAGTTTCGCCGGGTGAGTGTTGGAAGCCATCAACCCGGCTTTTGAACCGAGGTCATTGGGACCGAAGGCGGCCGGCAGCAATTCCAACAAGTTGGTTCGAACCGGTTTCCGATCGCCTTGATTATAAAAAAGGATCGTCACATGCGGACTGCCTTCAAGTTCGTATAGAAATTGCCGACAGAACCCACAGGGTGCAGCGCTGACGGCAATAGCCTTGACTTGCGTGGCACCCTGCAGCCAGGCATTGATGACCGCCGACTGCTCGGCATGAATGGTCCGGGTCAAAGCCAGAGCTGGAAATTCTATATTACCACCTAAAAAAAGGGCGACATCATCCGCATTATCAGACATCCGGGCCCTGGCGACGGCACCGACCTTAAACCCGGAAACAGCCGCAGCACAATAGAATCCGGCCATTGGAAGCAGCCGCTGCATTAGGGTATCGGCTGATATTTCCATAACGTTCATAACGTGTCGGCAGTGCTCGGCCGTAAGCATACCTCCGGATTCCAACAGGGATTGCAGGGATTCGCGCACCAATGGTGGAAATTCCTGCAAAAATTGATCGAATTTCCCATCTGTTTTACTACTCTTCATCTATAATCCGTTTTTTAATTCATTGCCTGCGTGTTTTCGAGGTGCGTCTGCGGTTAAAAATCAAAGGTTTTACTCGCTTTACCTTGTAAAATGTACTTACTATTTTAAAATTCTTCAACGCTGTCTTTGGTAATTCGGGCGCATAACAACTTGGGGGGATTTGTCTTTTTCGAGCTGACTGCGCAGGCGGCCAGTATCTTTTCGCCGGCCGGGGCTATTTTCTGTTCATCCCCGTCCGAATGGAGTACAGCCAGCAGATCTCCGGCAGCTAC
The DNA here is from genome assembly GCA_050114455.1 of Desulfobacterales bacterium. Lineage (GTDB taxonomy): Bacteria > Desulfobacterota > Desulfobacteria > Desulfobacterales > JAFDCJ01 > JAFDCJ01. The sequence goes on from JASFSK010000206.1 coordinate 7,506, forward strand.
CTTGTCGCCGATTTTCTTTTGCAGACAAACGCCGGCCG
>JASFSK010000207.1:0-7539 GCA_050114455.1 Desulfobacterales bacterium
AGCCCAGATTCCGCTGCCGCCTTTTTTCCGAACCGGATACAGATAGAACGTCAGTATCAGCGCAAATGCCAGATGTATGGATCTTTGCTGCAATGCCGGGAATCTGCCGAATCCGGCCGTATAAAGATGGAACACCGCCATGGCAACAGCCGTGATGCTGATCAATAAGCCCGCTTTTCCGCCGGCTGCCTTTTCACTCATCGGAGACCATCCTTTGGCCATAAAAAGCCAGGTTCGAACTTTTTTTTACCTGAATCCGGATGAGATCGCCTCCCCGGACCGTTTCGTAAAGCGGCACCCATTTTCCGTTCACAAAGAGCATGTGTCTGGATCGGTCGCCGGCAAAAAACGTGACCGCCTCCATCCGGCGGTTGTAGCCGGCAATTCTCGTAGTTCCCGGCGCAATTAACTCAGCCTTCTCGGATCGGTCATAGCCGGCATAAGGCGCCTGAAAAATAGTTTCTGCAAATATAATGTCATGATCTTCATTGATCACAAAATGATCGGCGACCGGGAGCTTCTCGACCGAATTGACAAATGCAATCCAAAGATTGTCGCCGGGTTTGGCGGGTATTTCCAATATCTTTTTTCCAAGGGTAACGTCTTCAATGCTCAGAATGTGAGCCGGAAGAAATACCAGGTATGAGACGGCCACCAATATGGCGATTCCCGCCCCCACAAGTATCATTAACTTCTTGCTGATGGGCCTCTTAGCCACTAAATGACGCCTTATCAGTGTAATTGCTGGGATGCCGGAAGGCCTGAAAGCCAGGAGGTTAGAAAGGCTTTTTATCTTTCCTGTATTATAGCTTTCAAGCCTCCCAGTATTTTTAAGTTCATATTCTACTTCAAAAGCCCGGCTTCTTTCCAGAACTTGGCCGCTCCGGGATGCCAGGGTATCGACATGCCACTGGCCATATCCCCGGTTGTCAAATTCCGGGCCTTGGCATGGGCCTGCTTGAATTCGTCCAAATGGTCCTGCGCCACCGCCTTGACGATATTGTAGGCAAGGTCGGTGTCAAGGTCCTCGTAGGTGACCACCAGCCCCAGCCACTTCAGCGCAGGGGTGTCGGTGTCGATTTGCGGATAAGCACCGGCCGGAATGACAGACGGCGCGTAGTAGGGATGACGTTTTAAAATCTTTGCCATCATGTCTTTTTCAATCGGAAGAATTCGCATCTTATTGAGGGTACAGAGATCCACAAAAGTCGCCGCCGGGGTTCCGATCGTATACATGGCGGCATCGAGGGTTTTGTCTTTTAGTGCCTGGGATTGTTCGGTGGCCGATATGAACTGCGGCTTCACATCTTTGTATGTCAAACCGTATTCCGCCAAAATTTTTTGAGACATGTTGGCGCTGCCGCTCCCCGGAGGCCCGAAGCCGACCTTGTGCCCTTTGAGATCCTGGACACTGTGAATATCCGTATCGGCGCGTGCAATGATCAGCAGATCAATGCCCCAGAACGAGAACAGTCCGTTTATTTTTGCCGGCGGTTTTCCATCGTAAATGTCCGTGGCGGTCTGCGCATAGTAGGCGACATCCGGCATGACCATTGCCAGGTCGGTTTTCTTCTCTCCCAGCAGCCTGATGTTTTCCCGGCTGGCCGCGGAGGGATGGGCCGAGGCCTCCGTATCCGGCAGGTATTTGTTGACGATACTTGAGATGGCACCGCCGGCCGGATACCAGCTTCCGCCGGTACTGGCAGTCGCTATGGACAGCTGGCGCTTGTCAGCCCCTTCAGCCGACTGGTATCCGCCAGCCATCACCAACCCGATTACCAACAGCGAAACAAGTACAATAGGTGTGCTTTTTTTTCTCATTTTTACCTCCTTTTGTTGTTATTGGTGAATTCAGTTTGATCCCATTTCCTCAGCATCCTCTTCAAGGCCTTGCCGGATGGATTTCTGGGAATTTCCGGCAAAAATGCCACGGCTGTGGGCTTTTTATAGCTGGCCAGATGCTGTTTGCAGAAATCAATCACTTCTTTTTCACCCAGGGTGCGCCCTTCTTTGAGGGCAACGAACGCTTTGGCCGTCTCGCCCCAGGTCGGGTGGGGAATGCCGATCACAGCCACATCCGCAACCGACGGATGACGGATAATGACCTCTTCGACTTCCCGGGGGTATATATTCTCACCGCCGCTGACAATCATTTCTTTTTTACGATCGACAATATAGACAAATCCCTCGTCATCCATTCTTGCCAGATCTCCGGTGTAAAGCCAACCGTTTTTTATGGTTTCAGCTGTTGCCTGCGGATTGCGGTGGTATCCCTGCATGACGTTGGGTCCCTTGCAAATCAGCTCACCGACCTCTCCCGGTGGCAGACGGTTGTTTTCCTCATCGACGATCCGGGCATCCACAAAGGGCAAAATTTGTCCGACCGAGCCATCCTTGCGTAAGGAATCCGCAGCCCTGAGGATGGTTACGCCCGGTGAGGCCTCGGTTAAGCCATAAACATCATAGATGCCCAGGATGTTTGGGAAAAAATTCAACAACTTTTTTTTAACCGTCATCGGTAATTTGTCAGAGCCAGATGTGCACTTGGTGATGGACCGCGTATCATACGAATGGGCCCTGGGATGCTGCAGCAGCAGGTTATAGAGGGCCGGGGCGCCGGATACGATGGTCGCTTTTTCTTTTTCAATGGTTCGAAGCAGGGATTCCGGCTCGAATTTGCGGATCACAATACTGGTGCCGCCCAGGGCGATTTGAATGGTGAGGTGGTTGTTCAAGGCGGCGGTGTGATAGAGCGGACCGACAATAATGGCGCGCTCGCCTTTTTGGTCCTCCCTGGCCCAGATCGTGTTAAAAAAATTCCATAGCACGTTGCGATGGGTGAGCGTGGCACCCTTGGGTTTGCCGGTCGTTCCTGAAGTGTACATCAGTTGGCAGGGATCGTTTTCACTGACCAGGGCTACGGCACCGGCGATGTCAGGCGATCCGCTGCCGAGAAATTTTTCATAATCAACTGCCAGGGGGGATGCGGGGTTTTGCGGTGAAATAAAATTCCGAATCGAGATGAGCTGATCAATGATGGATTGCAGCGTTGTTTCAAATTCCGGCCCGTATATCAGCAAGCACGGCTGAGCGTTATTGAGAACATAGGCGATCTCGCTGCCGGTGAATCTAAAATTGACCGGCGTGACGATCAGGCCGATTTTAACGGCTGCAAAATAGGCTTCGACAAAATACAGGCTGTTGTGCAGCAGAATCGCGATACGATCCCCTTTCTTCAGGCCTGCCTTCAGCATGGCGCCGGCCAGCCGGTTGGTTCTCCGATCGAGATCCTCGTATGTCCACCGGCCTTCATCCGAAATGATGGCGATTGTTTTGGGGTGCTTGCTGGCTGAATTTTGCAGAAGGTATCCGATGTTCATCAGTGAAAAACCCGCCCGCCACAAATGTTAAAGGCCTGTCCGGTGACGCCGCGGGCATCATCGGACGCCAGATAAAGCGCCATAGCGGCTACTTCATCGGATGCCAGTACCCGTCGCTGCAGACTGCGTCCAACAACCTTATCCTCGATTTCCTTTTCAGAAAGACCTGCCATTTTCGACATCTGGGCGAGGTACCCCTCCGGTCCCCTGAACATATCGGTATCCACAAAAAAAGGGCAAATCGCATTCACAGTAATTCCGGCATATCCCAAAATAGCCGCCTCGCTGGCCAATGATTTGGTGAAGCCCAGAACGCCGTGTTTGGAAGCGCTGTAAGCGGTATTGAAGGGAACGGGTGACTTGCCCGCCGTCGAGGCCATGTTGATGATGCGGCCGTTGCCCGCCTGCTGCAGAAGCGGAAAAAATGCTTTGCAGCAAAGATACACCCCGAAAAGGTTGATGCGAATGACCTCCAGCCAGGTGTCATTATCGCTATCCAACAGGTTGGACCGTTTGGATATGCCGGCATTGTTGACGAGAATATCGACCTGGCCGAATTTTTCTTTGACCTCAGAGGCCAGTTTTTGAACTTCGGCCGGTGAAGAGACATCGCAGGGCACAACCACGGCCCTTCGCTGTTTGGCCCTTACATCTTCAGCGACGCGCTCCAACTGCTCGCGGGTGCGGGCGGTAAGGACTAAATCGGCGCCTTCCTCGGCGAAGGTGTGAGCGATACTTGCCCCGATGCCTCTGCCGGCTCCGGTGATCACTGCGAGTTTCTTCGAAAGCTTCATCTGATCTCTCCAAATTCAGAACTACTGATGTGTTGTAAAATCTGGTGCAACATAAATGTCTGTCGTCGCGCCAATCATGCTGGATTTCCTGCGAATCGTTCTGAATTTATATTCCTTATTTTTTTGGTTCAATAGCCAAAACCAAGGTTGTTGCGATATCATCTTTACTGTAGATGGCCTGATACCGGAATTGCCAATTTGGAAATAACTCAAGTTGGCAGAGACTGTCAATATTGTTTTTTACACCCTTTTAGTTTCAATTAAATATTTAGCAATATTTTGTTGTAACATTTAAATAAAACGCTTGACATTGGGGTTTAAATCTCAATATATGAAAAAAAACAGATTGCCACTCTTTTTTATCTCAATCCATAAGGCACCGCGAACTAAGGCGACAAGAATTTAAATGCTTTTACAGCTAGCGCGAGCGAATCTGATGTGGTGCAAACCAGATCGATGCCGGCGGCTTATGAATTGAGATCAGGAAATCCGATTCATGCCTGCCAAAACGGAAAATTCTGTCAAAGGCATCAAGACCCGTAAAAATCCTGCCAAGGGTGCCGTTATCTTGAAAGCTGCGGAACAGGTCTTTGCCCGCAAAGGTTTTCATGAGGCAACCATGGCCGACATCGCCAGAAAAGCGCAGGTGTCCGAAGCGACCATCTATGATTATTTCTCATCAAAAGTGGAATTGCTTTTTTCCATTCCAGCCAAAACCATTCGTGAATACCAGGAAAAAAATCTTGAGATTCTTGAATATTTCCAGGGGGCGGCCAACAAGCTGCGGTTTTTAATTTATCGCCACCTGAAGCTTTATGCTTCCAATCCGGACTACGCCAACGTCGTTATGCTCATTCTAAAGGGCAATCGTAATTTTTTGAAGACCGAGGCCTACAAGATTGTCCAGCGGTCCGCCAGGAATACGACCCAGGTGTTGAAGGAAGGTATTCAAAGCGGTGAATTCAGGCCGCACATCGATCCACACCTGGTGCGGGCCATGATATGGGGAACCATTGAACATCTGGTAACCCGCAAAAGCCTGTTAGGCAAACCCGAAGATTTGCTTGGTTTGGCAGACGACATCGTCAACACAATTTTCAACGGCATCCTGAATCCCCGAAAAGATGCGACGATACAGGTCGAGGTTCAATTGCAGAAGGCAGACGAGAGAGGAAAGAATCCAGAGATCGGATGACCGAAGACGGAAGTCCGGGGACTGAGGGCAGAGAATATTGAATTCGGCCTCCGGCCCGGAGGAGCCATAGAAGCCTGCTCCCCATAGGTAAGTCGGACCCGCCGTCGTCCGATAAGGCATGACTATGGCGCGGTAACCATGCGGAAGTTGGAGTAAAACGAAAATTGCATGAAGCATGGCGCAGAGAGAAAAAGACAAAAGACAGGGAGAAGAAGGCGGAAGGAAGAAAATTACAGCGGCGTTTGTATTCGCATAAAAATTACTGATTATAACCGCCAAATCCACGAGAGAATCGAGATATTTTTATCAGAGATAGTAATGTCTGTGTCTTTCTGGGTGGGTCTGTGGCCAATTATTTAGGACAAAAAAATGAATCTCGCGCAATATTTGGAAAATACGGCCCGCAATTATCCGGACAAAACAGTGGTGCGCTATGAGGGCCAGTCGATTACCTTTGATGAGCTGAACACGAACTGCAATCGACTGGCCAACGGGTTAAAGAAATTGGGCCTTGCAGCCGGAGACCACTGCATGGTGATGCTGCCAAACAGCATTGAAGTCATCACGATTTACTATTCCTTGGCCAAAATGGGCGTGGTCATCGTACCGGTTAATTTTTTGTTCAAGAAACACGAATTGGCGTATATCCTGTCAGATGCGAAGCCGAAAGCCCTCATCGGTGCCGCGCCTTACCTGGAGGAGATCCGGCAGGCAATTCGTGAGGGATTTGAGCCGGCAGTGAAAATTGTTGTCGGCAGTGAAACCAGCGGCGATTTTATCGAACTCAAGCGTGTATACAGTACGAGTGAAAGTTTTGACCTCTACCCGGTGCAGGGCAGTGATGCCCTGACCATTCTCTACACCTCGGGCACCACCGGCGTTCCCAAAGGCGTCATATTGACCCATGACAATCATGCCGCTGAGGCCAGAATCCTGGCGGAAATGCGTGGCAAACAAGATCCGGGTGTTGTGGTTATCGGGGTTCTGCCCCTGTACCACATCTATGGAATCACCAGCGTTATCAACGTTTCGATCTACTCGGGGTTTACAATCGAACTGCTTGACCATTTCGATCCGGCGGATGTGATTGAAATCGTGCAGGCTGAAGCCCAGACCATCTTATTCGCCGTTCCCACCATGTACAACCGCCTGATTCAAGTTGCTTCCGAAAATCCCCCCAAGCAATCTTCCTTGAAATTCTGTGTGTCCGGCGGATCGTCTTTGCCCGTGGAATTTCTAACCCGGTTTGAGAATTTATTTAACACCCGAATTTATGAAGGCTACGGTCTCACGGAAGCACCGGTTTGTGTCGAAAATCCATTTGGAGGCCTGACCAAACCGGGTTCGATTGGCCTGCCGATAACTGAATTCAGCGCCAAGATCGTTGATATCGACGGCAAGGAGGTTGCCCCGGGAGATAACGGTGAATTGCTTATCAAGGGCCCAGGTGTGATGAAAGGCTATCTCAACCGGCCCCAGGAAACCAGCGAAACCATCCGACAAGGCTGGTTGTACACCGGAGATATTGCCTGCCGGGACGAGGAAGGCTACATCTACATCGTGGACCGCAAAAAGGACCTGGTAATTCGCGGAGGATACAACGTATATCCACGTGAAATCGAGGAAGTCATCTACCAGATCCCGGAAATTCTGGAAGTCGCCGTCATCGGTGTCGCCCACCGGGACCTTGGTGAAGAATTGGCTGCGGTGGTAGTTTTAAAAGAAGGTGCCGAGCTGGACCCCGGTGCGATACGGCAATATGTCAAAGAACGGGTCGCACCTTACAAATATCCCCGTATCATTGATATCGCGCCGGAATCGCTTCCCAAGAGCGGAACCGGTAAGATTCTCAAAAAAGAGATCAGGAAAAAATTTAATGGATGAAATAGTCTGTTCACTATATTTTGATGATTTTCACCTCGGGCAAAAATTCATCTCCAAGTCGCGCACCCTGACCGAGGCGGATATCGTTAATTTCGCCGGTCTTTCCTGGGATCACAACCAGCTGCACACCGACGTGGAGTATGCCGGACAAACCCGGTATGGCAAGCGCATTGCGCACGGCCTTCTGGGGGTCGTCGCCCACGCCGGACTGACCTATCAACTGACCGAAGACAGCATTCTGGCATTGCTCGAAATTAACTGGAAGTTTCATCTGCCCATCTACATC
>JASFSK010000208.1:0-7508 GCA_050114455.1 Desulfobacterales bacterium
GAAACTTTGTATGTGTTCGAGGGGTGATTTGGCCCATGGCTTTAACGGCCAGAAGCTTCCCAAAATCCATGGCGCTCCTTTGAGGGCTGTGGAGCCGGATCGCTATTTTTACAAGAGTGTTAAATGGCTCGAGGAAATTAAATTCACTGCTGTTGATGAACCGGGATTCTATGAAAGCAGCGGATATAGTAACAGCGCGGACCCCTGGCGGGAAGAGCGGTATGAATAAATCCTGGGATAAACCTTTAATCTTTCGGTAATTGAAAAATAAACGGAATTCCAATCAATCCCATGGCCGCACTGATCAAATAGGTGGTCTGAAGTCCAATATGGTCTGCGATGAAGCCGACCACGACAACCACCGCCGATCGAGCGATAAACGATATCATCATAAACAACCCGTTGGCTGCTGCCGGTGCCTCTTGCCCTCGTTCCTGAACCAGGGCCAGCATAACCGGGGTGGTGGATAAAAGCGTGAATCCGGTAACTAAAATGAAGACTATCCGAAACCAGCCGCCGGTCAATGCAAAAGCAAACAGGCATAGCGGGGCGCCGATCAGAGAAACCAAAAGGATTTTGCGCCGGCCGAAGAAATCGCTCATGGTGCCGGCTGTCAACACACCTGCCACACCGGCGACCTCAAACATCGTCAGGGCCGCACCGGCCAGCCAGAGATTTCCGGTTTGCTGGTTGATATAGGTCGGTAAAAATGCGGTCAGAGAAGCATGCATAAACCCACGAGAAACCAGAATCGCAGTCAAGGGCCGGAGAATATGGCGCAGCCTGTGCCAAGTCTGCAGCGCGGTAAAATTGCGCTTGATGCGTACCTCGTTAGCCGGAACATCGCGAAGTTTTAAGTAGAGCCAACCGGATGAAATCAAACCGAAGACCATCACCGGGTAAAATCGCTCGAGGCCCATAAGGGAAACGCCCGCAACCGCCACCAAGGGACCGATGGTTCTGGCAAGCTCACCGCCCGTCATGTATAAACTCATTCCCCGGCCCTTTCTGGCAGCTGAAAGGTTGGCTATCATCACCGGCGAAGGCACATGGAAAATGGAGACGCTGATGCCGGTGATAAATAATAGGAGCAATAGGACGCCGTAGCTGGGGGCTACACCGATGAGGCTCATTGGAATGGCTGTTATGGCAGGGGCCAGGATAACAAAATAGCGGACACTGATGCGGTCGGCCAAAACCCCGATGTAGGGGTTCAGCAACGCAGGCAATTGCATCACCGTTGATAGAAAACCGGCCTGGGTTAAGGTCAAGGACAGTTTTTCGATTAAGAGCGGCAAGAGCGGGGAGAGGAAGCTGGAGTAAACATCGTGAACAAAATGTCCGATGGACAGCGCCAGGATTTTATTGGTTTGAAATCGGACGGTGCCGCCATCTAATTTATTGTTTTTTCGCATTTTATTGAAAAAATTTCATATTTCAGATCCAGCCGTTCTTTCGGCAAAGAAATTAGCAACTATTATTTTATTGGTGTCCTGTCAACCCGTCTGTTGCAACGTTAGGATCAACTCATAAAGGTGCCTTGATTATTTTGAAATTAAGCTTAGATTGCCTCTAAGGCATCATGATGTCGCGTTTCTACGACGAAACTTACCGACGAAAATCCGTCGAGTTCATATTCAGAAGATACTTACAAGGAGATCGAAAATGGCAAAAACTGTTGTAATTGATAGCGATGAATGCATCGGTTGCGAAAGTTGTGTAGAACTTTGCTCGGAAGTATTTGCTTTTAACGAGGAGGAAGAAAAGGCAGAGGTTATCATGCCTGAGGGCGGCCCTGAGGATTGTATTGAAGAGGCGATGGACACCTGCCCGGTGGAGTGTATTCATTGGGAAGAAGATTGAAAAAGCCTTCATTTCAGACCGTATAAATATGCACTGAGGTTACCGTATCTGCCCCAACGAAGTGGTCGTCTGCCCCACCGGCAAGCTGCTTACCTTTCCTCTATCCAACAGAAAGCGCATGGTTGCCGAACTGGCCAGACTCCCCAGAGTCAATCCCAAAGGTCCAATATACTGCCCTGGCACCCCCAAAAAGAGCAAGACGAAACCGGTTGCAATGATGGTACCCATAAACACTGCATGTCCGGCAAGGACGGTTAGCGGCTTTTTCAACCAGGCTGCCAGCCCTTCGCTCTGAGCCCGAATGGCAACGCTGACCGGAAAAAAAAACAGTGATATAACGGTCATCCGGACAAGGGTTAAATCCTGTCGGTTTAGTTTTTGCAATCCGATAAAATAAAAATCAGCCAGACCGGGAAGGACAAATATCAGCGGTAAACTGCCCAGTATGACTCCCGCCATCAGGCAAAAGCGAAATGTCCGTTTATCTTGGCCCGATTTCGGCGGAAATGCGAGTACAATAGTCTGAACGCGCGTCGCTGCAAATGCCACGGGATTGGCGAGTCCGAGTGCCAGATAATATACTGGCAGGATGCGATCGGGATCCGGCGCACGGGCGATAAACCCAGCCAGAATGACCGCCGACGCCGAGAGAAAATACCCGCCGACAGACAACGGTAAATTGAATTTAAAAATTTCCATTGCCCTGGCGGGTTTTCCTTGGCAGGATTTAAGGGATCTCAAAAATGGAGATGCAAATATCCTGGAAATGACCACTTCTATCACAACAGGTATGGTAAGACAGGCGACAGCCCAATCTGGGCCAACCAGTCCCAAGGTGCAAAAAAGCAAGGACAGCAACGCGGTGAGAAGAATCCGGGCAATCGTAGCCAAACTTGCCATGCCGGTGGCTTTTCCAAGGTACATGACTACAAAATAGGGGATCCGCAAAAAGAATAAGAACTGCAGCGGGATACTGAATAAAAAGGTGGTATACGCCGGCTGTTCAATTGATGGCGGCAAGCCGATAAGTCGGCCAAACAGCAAATGCGAAAGGGCGGGAATACATAGGCTGCTCTGGACGACGACGACCCCCAAGCCGGTTAGCAGGGTGACTTTTTGAAATTGTTGGTATCCCTCACGTGTTTTGGCATACACCATGCCCGTTGTTACAGAACTGATAGCGATCATTCCGAGAAAAAACATGACGGTATTTGCCTGCGCCAAACCAGCTAGATTTAGCGGGCCGCCGGAACCGCGCGAAGCGACCATTGCGACCAGAGGATAACTCAGGGCTTGAGAGGCTGCCTGGATGGCGAGAGGTGTAAAAAAACGGGTGAGGGTCCAACGGTCCGGCACGTTTTAAAATTTCCCTATTAGTTTGACTTCCCGTTCCAATTGGACCCCAAAACGGTCACGTACCTCTGTTTCTATGCACCGTATTAACCCATAAACATCGACGGCTTTGGCTTTGTCCGTATTCAATATAAATCCGGCATGTTTTCGGCTTATTTCGGCACCGCCGATGCGTTTTCCTTTTAAACCGGATTCTTCAATTAACGCTCCTGCGTAATAGCCGGGCGGTCGTTTGAAAACGCTGCCGCAGGAAGGATAATTCAGCGGCTGTTTGCGGGCGCGCAAGGCTATAACATCCTCCATACGTCGTTTTAAATCCCTTGCATCTTCATCAATAAATTGAAATTGAGCGGATGTAATCGCCACGTTTTCCAGTTCCGGAACCCGTCGGTAATTGAAATTGATTTCATGGCGTTCGGCTCCGAAAGGTGTCCCGTTATTTTTAAAACCGCTGACGGATACGTTCACCTGTTCGATTTCTTGGCCAAATGCACCAGCATTCATGCGCAGCGCCCCGCCGACACTTCCAGGAATTCCCGCCATCAGTTCCAAACCGCCCAGCCCCTTTTTTACCACCTCACTAACCAGGTCCATCAACAGGGTGCCGGCCAGCACATTCGCACGCCGGTTCTGAAAAGACCAACCGCTGAGATTTTCACCCAGATAAAGGGTTACCCCGTCCCAGCCTTTATCGGAGACCAGTATGTTTGAGCCCCGGCCAAGGATAAACAACGGCACCTTATTTTCATAAATGATTTCAAGGGTATGACCCACGTCAGTCTCGGAGTTCGGGGCAATCCAAACGGCCGTGGGACCGCCTATTTTATAAGATGTAAATGGAGCAAGGGGCATGTCGGTCTGAATTTTTCCGTCGACGACATCGGCCAGTTGCGCTACTAACTCGACTGTATCAATTTTCATGTTTGATTTTAATATTTGAGGATCTGCGCAAATGCCTTAAAACCTTACCTGAATCTTATTTTAAAGCATATCTCAGCTTTTGAAATATGGTCGAGAGATTTAATCAGATTCTCGCCTTGATTGCAATATGCATCTGATTTTGTCAAGGCGGAAACCCATATTCGATTATATTTCATAAATACCCTCTCAATAGAGCCCATAAAGGCTGTAAGATCAGAAAAAGCTCAAGCTTGCCCATCTCTCTGCCGATATTCATCTTGGTTGGAGCAACTGCTGAATATTTTAACCATCTGAAATTTAGTAATATTGAAATATTTCGGGGGAAATATTAGAAAAGGGGAACCCGCATGGAATCAGAAGATTTTTTCAGAGTAATCACTGAGTTTGAATTTATTTGTGAAGATATTGGCGAAATTAAAGAACAAATTGATCTTACCAAATCAGAGGTTCAGAAAATTTCGCAAGCTATCAGCAGCATTGAAAATGCCAAAAACATTCTAACAGATCTTTTCCCGAAAATAGAGTCGCTGAATCATGACGTTCGGGAAGATCTGGCAGCCGAATTTGCAGATATCGGCTGATACAGGGGGGTATAAGTCGGCCGATGGGTTTCGCCGGCCGACTCTATACGCCAGAACAAACACATGACGTCGCGTGTTGGAATCTGCTGCTTAGAAGAAGATCATTTGATTCCAACGGTTTAAAATAATCTGAGCCCATTCGTAAAAAGTCACCAATTTCATCTAACCTCTCAGAAGTTCATCGTTCACAGGCTTACAGGTCTTTTGATTTCATCCAGTCAATTTTATCTCGATCCATGAATACCAGGATTTGTGCGCTCAAACCTGTGGTTGCCGTTTCTCGGCCATCCAGATAAATCGTGGCGGGGGCTTAGTTCAGGTAAACCCCTGGAAAAACGACCAAAGGCCAATCCGTGCTTGATTAATTTGTCCAATATGGAATATATTGGAATGAATTTATTTAAAATAGAAAGGAATCACCATGAACAACTTTATACGAAGTGCGTTTCTTGTTTGCAGTCTGGTGGTTTTTTCCGGATGTGTCGGCGGCAGATTCTCGACCTGGGGACATTTCCGTGGCGATTTGTCGAATCAAGGCTTCCAGGCAATAGATAGCGGATTTGCACTTTCTTCCAGCTGGATTTCCAAGCCTTATAAAATAACCAGTGCGTCACCGGTTATCGGCAAGGACATCCAAGGCAGGGAGGTCGTTTACATCGGCACCTCGGAAGGTTCGCTGGTGGCCGTTAAGTCAGAGGATGGCAATGAAAAATGGATAAGATCATTCGGAGCAGAGGGACCGGGGAGCCTTATCGTCTCAACCGCTTCAGTCTCAGACGATGGACAAATTTATGTCATCACCAGTCGCAAGGTGGACAAAAAGCGAGCATCGAGCACACTTCACAAGGTCGATTCCTTTGGCTATCTTAAGTGGTCTTACACATTTCCAGACAATGGCTTTACTTTTGGATCTCCCAAGGTTGTTCGAGTTCAAAATCACTCACTGATTTTTGTTTACGTATCGGTGGATGCGGGCAAGGGCATTCAAGGAGAGCTTTTTGTTCTGCGTGATGATGGAATCGGAGCCCACCTGCTTGACCGTAATTCTCTTGGAACCTGCACTTATGAAAATCCGCAGAATACCGAAAATATCGCAGATTATTATGAAAAAACCTGGCGTTTGATCAGCGCGTTTCCAGTCGAGTTCGATGAAGAAAAGATTCTTCTATCAGACCATTTTTTAGATCCGACCATTGCGGTTGTCACCGATCGGGAAAGACCCCTGATCGCAATTGCGGATAATTTGTGCAGTGCAGGCGTATTTGAATGGGACGGTATCAAATTGTCCGTGCTCTGGCATCAATCTCATAACTATGAAAAGCATTCTTCCACCATGATTTCACCCAATGGCTTGATGATTTTCGGGCGACGGGACGGGAAGGTGCCGGCCTACGACTTGGAGACCGGTGTGAAAATGTGGGAGTATGACAGCGGGCAGACGGTTTTCGCTACACCGGCGGCAGCTCGTGAAAAATATGTCTTTGTTGTGTCCAAAGACCGAATTCAGGTGATCAACGCTCTGGACGGAACTCTCACCCAAGACAACAAATCGCCGCGAAAATTACCGCTGCTGGGGGTTACGTATTCATCTCCGGCCGTTACTTCCAACCGAGTTTATGTGTCGACTTTCGAAATGCTGACCGTCACCTATAATCTCAAAACAAGAGGTCATGACACCAATTTTCATGGTAACGGTCTGTCCTCGGTGATGGTCGGCAGTGATGGCTCTGTTTATGGGATAGCTGCCGACGGCACGATTCGTAAATACGCCGGCACTCAATCAGAATAATTGCAGTTGACCCGCCGCCGAAAAAGTCATCAGGGCAGGAAAAGTAATCTTTATTGATGCCTTGCTTCCTCCTTTTTATTCGCCCCTGGCAGGGATCTTCTTTTTCTCCAGGTCGGAGGAAGGGGATTTCAACAGGAAGTCCAATATTTCTTCCCAATTTTTTACGGTTTTACCGTCTTTGGTTTTCTCAAATGAGAATCGTCTCTCAATTTTGTCGGCTGCGGCAGAAATTACATTGGGAGAGCCGATAATTGCAAGAAGTTGTAATCCATTTTTTTTTAATTTATCCAGAATGTTGGGTCCGTCCCAGCGAAGAATGACTGATTCGGGGAAAGCGTACTTTTCCAGCCAACTTTCGGTGATGCCGGCGCCCAATAACCGGCTGAGGTAGATAATTCGATATTTTTTGCTGATTGATTTGACTGCTTCTTGGCTGCGTCGCCTGGCCTCATCTGAAAATACCGAATCTTTAAAAGCGCCCTCGGTTTCGATGAGAACGACCCTCTCATTTTGTTTGACAACCAGGATTCGACCGGATGCACTTTCGGCGTTCATGCGGGCGGTAATCTTTTTTAAGCCCGGCTCCCGGGGAATATATTTCAAGTAGCCATATCCATCCCCACCGGTCAAAATTTTTTTTATAAAAGTACTATCCAGATAAATATCAACAAGCTGTCCACCAGACACAAAGAATCCATCCCTGGTCTGCACCGTGATATGAATGGGCATCAACACCGTGGTTGCACGGTCGAAGATGACCACCTTACCGTGCGATGTCGACACGAAAATCGACATGATCAAGACGGTCAAGAATAATTTTTTACAACCGATGACCATAAGCCGCCTTAAAACTACTGGTTCGGAATACCGAAAACCGAAAGCAATGAGATGTACATTAAACCTTGAAAAATGATACTGATTATCAAACCTAGTATACAAGCGCCTGCTGCGCGGTATATGCTTTTAAAATTCAATACCAGTTTTACGGCCAATACGGCCGC
>JASFSK010000209.1:0-7507 GCA_050114455.1 Desulfobacterales bacterium
GAGGAAGGCCCCTCGAAGGGGCTAGAGCCTTGCTCTGCTGGTAATCGCTGATTTTATAGGAGTCATTATGCCCCAAAAAGCAGATGCAGTCATTATTGGCGGCGGCGTTATGGGATGTGCCATTGCGTATAATCTGGCCAAAGAAGGGTTAAAGTCCGTCGTCATCGAAAAATCAGATATTGGCGGCGAGGCCTCCGGCAGCAACGGCGGTGGTGTTCGGCAGTCCGCGCGAAACTTGAAGGAGATGCCCCTGGCGATGGAAAGCATCCAAATCTATGGCCACCTGCATGAAGAACTGGGTATGGACGTAGAATACGTGAGGGAAGGCAACCTCAGGCTCTGTACCTCTGAGGAAGAGCTGGAAACCATGCGACAGTCCGTTGCAAACCAGAAAACCACCGGATTGGAACTGGAAATGCTCGACCGCAAGCAGGTGCTCGAAATCAACCCCTATGTGGGCGAAAAGGTCGTCGGCGCCAGCTTTTGCCCCACAGACGGTCATGCCAATCCGTTTCTGGTAACCTATGGTTTTTTTAAAATGGCCAAAACCCTTGGTGCACAGTTTTACACCCACGAAGAGGTCAAAGATATTCGTCTGCAGAGAGGAAAAGTTGCCGCCGTGGTGACTGACAAGAATACTTTTGAAACCGACCTGGTGGTAGACGCTGCCGGCATCGCCGGACGCAAGGTGGCCAATATGGTTGGACTGGACTTTCCCATGCGGCCTCTGTTTTCGGAAGCGATGATCACTGAACCCTACCCGGAACTTTTCAAACAGATGATCGGACATGCCAAAGGCTTGTTTTATGGCCGCCAGACGGTCCACGGGCCCTTTTTCTGGGGCGGATTTGTGGGAACCGAAGAATTCATTTACCGCGAAGGGAAACCCCTTTTCCACTATATTGGACCGGCTACTTCCCAACTGGTAATTGATTTTTTTCCGGTTCTCAAGGATCTTCACGTGATCCGAACCTGGTCCGGTCTGATCGCCCAGGTGTCTGATGGAATCCCAGTGTTGGGATTCACTCAGGAAGTCCCGGGCTTCGTATTTGCCACTGGCTTTAGCGGACATGGCTTCGGCCTGGCGCCTGTCATTGGCCGTTTGATATCAGAATTGATTATGGATTGCACGACCTCGATTCCCATTTCCGATTTTTGTTACGGACGCTTCGGCAGAGGATCCGATCAGGACTGCTCGTGTCAAGGCAATGCCACCTGTACGACAATTACCGCGGTTTGCCCCATGAAACGGGAATGGTTGAAGAGCATTTGATAGGAATGAGGAATGTCGAATGAAGATTGAAGATTGAAGATTGAAGATTTGTGGTATTCTATCGATTTTAAATACAGGATTGGCGAATGATGAATGCTGATTGTTGAAAGTTGAATTTCTAATTCTGAATTGCGACATTCTATCTTTTTTGTAAAAGCAGGTAGAGCGAAGCGATTCATTAAATCTTCAATTTTCCATCTTCAGTCTTCAATTCTCCGCTCTCGTCGTTCCACAGGAGAACTAAAGACATGGTAGAACTCAGAGCTTTTGCAAATATTGATCAATTACAGAAACAGCTGGTCGGCTATATCGGCAGCACCGCCCGCGGTTACTATCCCGTAGCCGGCCAGGCTGCTATTTTTATGGAGGTCGCCCCCGGCATCGAGATTAATTCAATTACCGATGCCATCATGAAAAAAGCCAATGTGCAGCCTGGGGCCATGGTGGTGGAAAGAACTTACGGCATGCTGGAGGTCCACGCCGACTCCCCGGCGGATGTCAAGGAAGCAGGCGATGTCGCACTGAGCTATCTGGGAGTAAAAGAGGAAGATCGTTTAAAACCCAAAATTCTGGCCGCCGAGACCATCGAAAGAATTGACCCGTTTATGAGCCAGATCGTAAACCGTTTTCGGGCAGCCAGTATGATGCTCATGGATGAAACCTTATATATTCTGGAATGTCTGCCGGCCGGCTATGCCGGATATGCAGCCAATGAGGCCGAAAAAGCAGCCGATGTAAAACTGATCCATGCGACCGTCTTTGGGGCTAGTGGAAAAGTCTATTTGGCCGGCAGCACTTCCGAGATCCAGGCGGCAAAGGCAGCCGCCGAAGAGTGCCTGCTCGCTTTAGACGGTAAGAACCACTAACAAAAGAGACTCTAACGTCTATGCTTTATACCAGGTTAAGCTCGGAAGCAGGCTAGAGATACCAGGTGTCAGGTTTCGGGTGTCAGGAAGGCGAGTACCAATATCCTGAAACCTGAACACTGACACCTGAAACCTCAAACCGTAGTTGACACTTAGCTGTTTGGTTGGGTTAAAATTCCGAAATTTCTTACGGATTGCAGTTATGAACTCCGCCCGAGAAGATCTATTCAATAAAATCATCAAGGTTTATCCTTCGCTGTCTCCCAAAAAAAGACGCGTGGCCGATTTTATTCTCAAAGACCATAAAAAAGTCTTTCTCATGACCGCCAGGGAAATCGCCGAAGAATGTGCGATCAGTGAGCCGACCATCATCCGATTCACCAACGATCTGGGATTTTCCGGCTACATGGAATTTGTGCAGTACATGAAGGGCCTGCTTCATATCGAGTTGACGGCCGTGGATCGGTTGCAAAAGGCCAGTCGGCATTCTGACGAAAGCAATACCCTCGACAAATACTGCCAGAATACAATTGACAACATTGAAAATATGAGAAATGCGATTTCCAAAAATGATCTTAAAAAGATTGCCGGAACCATCTTTAAGGCGGATACGGTCTACGTTGTCGGGTATCGGGCTTCTGCAGCCTTGGCGTATTATTTTGGGTATCTGCTAAAAAAAATAAGAGAAAATGTTTATTTGGACACATCACTGTCATGGGAAATAAAAGATTTGATCATCAGAAACGGTAATTCCCGTATCATGTTTGTCATCGCCTTTCCGCGATACGCTCGCAAGACCATCGAGCTCATGGAATTAGCCAGAAAGTACAAAGTTAAAATCATCGGCATCAGTGACACACCGAAATCACCCATCATCGCCCTATCGGACCAATACATAATTGTCGATCTCGAGTCGGTGTCCTTTATCGACCCGTTTGCCCATATTATAACTTATCTGGCCGCTCTGATCCATGAGATCACCTTCATGGATAATCGCAAGGCGGTCCGACATCTTTCAAAATTTGATGACGGCATGAGAATTTCGAAAGAATTTTATTCCGATAATGGATTGGGTGAACACTAAAGTAGTGTAAATTCACCCGTAACTTAAAATACATAGGCTTAATTAAGTACATCGTTTTAATTCGAGAATTTATAGCACGAGAGGTGAAAATGGGTCTGGACGAACAGCGGATCGAAGAAATCGTCGAAATAGTCGTCAGCAGATTACAACAGCAAGGCGTAGAATTGCCGACTCCGGAAGTGGCTCCGACCCTGTCCAATGTCACAATCGATGGGGTTTTTGAAGACATGGACGATTGTATTCGGGCGGCTTCCGAAGCCCAAAAAAAATTAGTGGCATTGCCTTTAGCTGTTCGAGAAAATATCATTCAGGCCATCCGTGAGGTCGGCCTGGCCCATGCGGATGAATATGGGCTGATGGAATTCAATGAAACCGACCTCGGCAGGGCCGATGACAATGCCATAAAAAACCAGGCAGCCTGTCAGGTGCTGGGGATGGAAGACCTACATCCCGAGGTTTTCAGTGGCGACAGGGGCGTAACGATCATCGAGCGTATTCCGGTTGGTGTCATCGCCTCGATAAATCCGGTCACCAACGGATCACCGACCATCCTGTTCAATGCGATTATGATGCTCGCCGGCGGCAATACGGTGGTCAACAACCCACATCCTAAAACCAGCGCAGTGGCCTCGCGGGTCATCCGGGATATCAACAAAGCTATCATCGCCGCTGGCGGTCCGCCAAACTGTGTGTGCTGTCTTAAAGAGCCTTCCGTACCATCAGCCCAGACGCTGATGACGCATCCGCAAATAAAGCTCATTGCCGTCACCGGCGGGCACGGAGTGGTCGCCTTTGCAACTCAGACTGGCAAGCGCGTCATTGCCGGCGGGCCTGGCAATCCACCCGTAGTGGTAGACGAAACCGCAGACATTGATCGGGCGGCCAGGTGTATTATTGAGGGAGCGTCCTTTTCCCACTGTATGGCCTGCGCCAGTGAAAAAGAAATTTTTGTGGTGGAATCCGTTGCCGATAAGCTGAAGGCAAGTCTAAAAAAATACGGTGCCTATGAAATCTCTGCGGCCCAGGCGGAGCAGCTGCTTGGACACATTTTCAATGAAATCAAAGGCCCCGGTGAGCCTGGTGTCATCAATATGGATTATATCGGCAAATCCCCCGCCTTTATTCTAAAAAGCATCGGACTCGATGTGGGTGATGCGGCCAAGATTGTCATTGTGGAGGCGGACAAGAATCACCCCCTTGTCTGGACCGAGCAGATCATGCCGGTCTTGCCCTTCGTTCGCTGCCGCAATGCGGATGAAGCCATAGAAGCCGCCCTGGCAGCCGAACAGGGCAACGGCCACACCATGGCAATTCATTCCAACAATATTCTAACCATCCAGAAAATGACCACCAGAGCCAAATGCGCTGCCTTTGTTAAAAACGGGTCCTGCGGTCTGGCAAGTGTCGGCGTTGCCGGCGAAGGATACACATCGTTTCACATTGCCACCAACGGTGAGGGGCAAACACGGCCCAGGATGTTCACCTTAATCCGGCGCTGTGTCATGACCAATGATTTTCGTTACCGCTATGGAGGATAATAATTGAAGATTGAAGACTGAAAATTCAATCTTCAGTCTTCAATATTCAATCAAAAGGAACTTTATATGACTGTCGATAAAGAACAGGTTGAATTGATCGTAAAACAGGTTTTGGCGAGTCTGTCGGCATCGGAAACGAAACCATCCGCTGACGGTCACCAGAATGACAGCGGTGACGGTGTGTTTCAGGAAATGGAAGACGCCATCCAGGCCGCCCTTGCAGCTCACCGTCAACTGGTGCAGCTGCCAATGACTGCCCGGGAAAAAATAATCCAGACAATTCGGGATGTCGGCTGGGCCAACCGCGAAGACTATGGCCGAATGGAATTGGAAGAGACAGACCTGGGTGCGGTCGATGGAACGGTGCTGAAGCTTGAAACAGCCTGCGGGGTGCCCGGCATTGAAGATATAAAACCGGAAGTATTCACCGGTGACCGCGGTGTCACCATCAATGAACGCATACCCGTCGGGGTAATCGCTTCTGTCAATGCCGTCACCAATGCTGCCCCGGGAATCATACACAATGCTGTCATGATGCTGGCCGGCGGCAATACGGTGGTTAACAATCCCCATCCGAAAACTAAAATTATTTCCGCACGAGTAGTCAAGGACGTCAATCAGGCGATTGTCGCTGCCGGCGGCCCGGCAAACTGTATCACGACGGTCGCTGAACCGGACATCCCCACCGCCCAATACCTGATGACCCATCCTCAAATCGACATGATTGCCGTCACCGGTGGTCATCGCGTGGTGGAATTTGCCACCAAAACCGGCAAGCGCGTACTCGCCGGTGGTCCGGGAAATCCTCCGGTGGTGGTCGATGAAACCGCCGATTTGGATCATGCCGCTCAATGCATTATACGTGGCGCATCATTCAGCAACTGCACACCCTGCTCGAGTGAAAAGGAGATCTTCGTCGTCGACACTGTTGCCGACGCCCTAAAACAGTTCCTGATCCAATACGGTGCGTATGAGCTCAGTGACGATCAGGGCAAATCCCTGATCAAAGAAATTTTCAATGACATCCATCCCGGCCGGCAGCCGAGCGCCATTAACATGGAGTATATCGGAAAACCGCCGAATGTTATATTGAAACGGGCCATGGGACTGGATATCCCGCCGGAAACCCGAATTGCCATTATAGAGACCGATAAAGAGCACCCGCTGGTCTGGACCGAACAAATCATGCCGATACTACCGTTTGTGCGCTGCCGCGACGCCAAAGAGGCCATGAATGCGGGTGTCGCCGCAGAACGGGGGTTGAGACACACCATCGTCTTTCATTCGAACAATCTCAACAACATCGCGTACATGTCAAGCATTGCCGACGCCTCCCAGTTTGTAAAGAATGCTTCTTCTATCGGCGGACTTGGTATTGAAGGCGAAGGCTTCAAGTCGCTGCACATTTCCACTGGTGGCGAGGGACTTTCCCGACCGAGCACGTTTACCCTTATCCGACGATGCGTGATGAATGACGATTTCCGCTACCGTTATGGGGCCGATGCATGAGAATCCATCTTCTAGAGCATGATGATGAAGACTTTTCACGCACTAACATAACTTTTTGGGCAGCCAAGAAGAGTTACCCGGTTGAACAGACATTCGTTTGCAAAAACGAAAACCTGCCTTCGATGGATTCCTTTGACTGGCTGATGGTGATGGGGGGATCACCACATGCCTGGGACGAGCAAGGAAACCCATGGTTGCGAAAAGAGAAAGCCTTGATTCGCGAGGCCGTGGCAAAAGGCAAAATGTTGCTAGGCATTTGTTTTGGTGCCCAGCTGCTTGCCGAAGCCCTGGGAGGAAAAATTTTCACCAACTCCAGTAAGGAAATCGGGTGGCATCAGGTGTCCCTGAACCGGGAGGGCCGGGAATCATTCCTGTTTAAAAATATCCCCGATTCTTTTACGACCTTTCACTGGCATACCGACCACTTCTCCTTGCCCGGCAACTGCGCCAAGCTGGCTTTTAGCGAGGCCACCGAAAATCAAGCTTTTGTTTGCAGCGATCATCCTCTGGTGGGACTTCAGTTCCATCCCGAGTTCACCCGTGATATGGTCCGCTTTTACGCACGGGAACACGGCCATGAATGGCTACCGGACCAGTATGTCAGCGGCAAAGATAAGGTTATTGCCGAAACGGAAACGCTCCCGGATACCTATTGGCTGATGGAAGATCTGCTCAATAATATTGAGGGGGAATTTGCACTGGGCAGATAGCTCTTTCATTCCTTAAGGAAGCCGCACTAAAAAAAAGCTCTGTTGCCTGGTAATCTGATCTTTCAGAAATGTCGGGTTTCAGCCCAGCCGCTGGCAACCATAGCGGCCAGTCTATTCGAAATAGTAACTTTCGAGGTCCGGTTGGAAAATCGGCCGGCATATCTCCACCTACGGGCAAGGACTATCCCGTCCGAGGATGTTTACCCCAATCCGGCGGTGCGTGTGCTGACCGACGATTTTTGCTACCTTTTTGGGTCGGAGGCTGGGACCTAAAACCATAATGAATGGAAAGTATATTGACACAACCGCCAAACTCGATGGTGATGAATGGGTAATAAATGGTCATAAGCTATGGCCTACAAATTCTGGCGGTATTGCTGACTTATTCGCTGTATTTTGTACTACCAACCCGGGCGTGGAGGATGACGAGGCTTTCGCAATAATTTATGTGCCTGCTGATACACCTGGTGTCAAACAAAGTGAACCTTACTGAACAAAAGCTGTAAAAATTAAAACACTGCCGCATT
>JASFSK010000210.1:0-7504 GCA_050114455.1 Desulfobacterales bacterium
ATTTTTCATCCACTTAAGCCAAGTCAACCAATAATATATGAATTCATTATAAATTGAATATTTATTACTTGACAAAGACATCACATCAATTATAGTTAGGACAATCAAATAAATTGACTTCATTAGATTATGGGAATCCAGGAAAGAAAACAGAGGGAGCGCGAAAGAAGACGCCAGCAGATAATCGTGGCGGCCAAACGGGTGTTTTCCGAAAAGGGCTATTCCAAATCCACCATGGAGGATATTGCCAGGGAAGCTGAGCTAAGTCCGGGGACCCTCTATCTCTATTTTAAGAACAAAGATGAGCTGTATGCTTCGCTGTCCCTGCGTATACTGCAATACTTGAATATCAGGCTGGAAGATGTCAAAAAAGAACCAGACATCGAATCCCATCACAAGATTGCAGCCATAAAGGAAGCTTTGTTTGATGTATATCAGTTTGACCCGATGATATTGATAAATATGTTTCACTTACAATCCAGTGAAACCCTAAGAAACTTGTCATCGCCGCTGCTTGAAAATATCACGGAATTATCTCGCAATTCACTCGCGATCTTATCTGAGATTTTTAAAGATGATTCCGGAAAAGATATTTTTACCAGCCACCATCCGACAGCGATTGCCGATATTGTGTGGTCACTGTTTACCGGCGTTGTTCTATGGGAAGAAAGCAAACGCATGATAGACAACGAAAAAGATTTTTTAAAGCAGACCCTCGATGTTGCTTTTGAAATATTTACCCGCGGCATCACCCGCTGACCTCACAGCCTCGCACTCTGAGAATTACCTCCAAAAAAATATTTTGATCAAAGGAATCCCTTGTCTGTGTCCATTCAAAAGCTCTTTGTTGACCAAAAAATTGCCGATTTTCCGCAGGTAGGGTCCTTTTCGCGACGTCTGAATCTGAAACCGACCATCGTGTCTAACCCCCAAGAAGTATACGATACCGTTTTGCCCGGCGACGACCCTGTAAAAGGGGGCAAAGCAGTATTGTTTCTGACTTACAACAGGGGCGCTTTTATCAAGAAATGTCCAGGTACGCGTTCATATACCTGCTGCGGTTATCAAATTCTGCACATTGGGACCTTCTGTCATCTGGACTGCACCTACTGCATTCTGCAGTCCTATTTTCATCCGCCTGTACTTCAATTTTTTCTCAATCACGATGACCTTTTCACAGAGCTGCAGGCCATATTCAACGAAAAAAAAATACAGCGGCTGGGAACCGGTGAGTTTACCGACAGTCTAATCTGGGAGATGTGGACCGATTTGTCCCACCGTCTGGTCCCGGCTTTTGCGGCTCAGGAAACTGCTGTCCTGGAGCTGAAAACAAAAACCACTGCCATTGATCAGCTTAAAAATCTGTCGCACAATCGCAAGACCATCATGGCATGGTCGGTTAACACCCCCAAAATTATTGCGGAAGAAGAACGACATACAGCCTCTCTATCGGCCCGCTTAACGGCGGCTGCCAGATGTGAGTCATGGGGATACCCGCTGGCATTTCATTTCGATCCGATTATCATATATGAAGGCTGCGAAGTGGATTACGAGCAGGTTGTCAAAAAGATATTTTCTTTTGTTTCAGCGGATAATATTGTTTGGATCAGCCTGGGCACATTTCGATTTATGCCGGGCCTTAAGCCGATCGTTCAAAAACGCTTTCCCAAATCCAATATCATATACGGGGAATTTATCACCGGCCTCGACGGAAAAATGCGCTATTTCAAGCCGCTGAGAATTGAGATCTATCAAAAAATTATCACCAGCATTCGTTATTACGCACCCCAAACCTCAATTTATTTTTGCATGGAAGACGATGAGGTTTGGCAAAAATCGCTCGGATTTACGGCATCTGAACGCGGAGGACTATCGCAAATGCTGGATGAACAGGCAATGAGGCATTGCAGTCTCGAGCTCGATTAGGTGATAGTAGACTACCAGGTTATCGACAACATGCTGTCAATATATGAAGGTTTCAGGGGTCCGTGTTCAGGTTTCAGGATTTAGCGCCTCCCCGGCACCCGAAACCTGACACCTGTAACCAAGTATAAGCTGTCAGCATGCTTGCTGCCCGGCAGAGGCCTATTTTTGCAAGCCTATTCTCTATTCTCAGAAGAAACTTTGGCCAATGTGGCTATCGGCAATTTAGACACTTTTTATCAGGCTTTGCTTTTATTGGCCTCTTCCACTATTTTTTCGGCGATTTGTGCAGGCACTTCATCATAGTGGGAGAATTCCATTGTATACATACCACGTCCGCCGGTCATCGATCTGAGATCCGGTGCATAGGTCAAGAATTCCGCCATCGGCACATTGGCCTTGATGATCTGGTTTCTGCCGGCATTATCCATCCCCAAAACTTTTCCGCGTCGGCTGTTGAGGTCTCCCATGATATCTCCCATAAACTCCTCCGGCGTTGTAATGGTCACACTCATGATGGGTTCGAGTAAAACAGGCTGGGCTTCTTCGCAAGCCTTTTTGAAGGCGAGTGAACCCGCCACTTTAAAAGCCATTTCAGATGAGTCCACGGCATGGAAAGATCCGTAGTCCAGTGTGGCTTTGAAATCCACACATAGATAACCGGCCAGAACTCCCTTCTGAGAGGATTCGATAATGCCTTTTTCAACGGCAGGAATATAGGTTTTGGGAATGACCCCGCCGACAATGGCGTCGACAAATTCAAAACCCTGCCCGCGGGGCAATGGTTCCATTTGAATCCAGCAATCACCATATTGACCATGGCCGCCGGTTTGCTTTTTATGCTTTCCCTGAACTCTGACTTTCTTTTTAATGGTCTCCCGATAGGGCACCTTCGGAGTTTTCAGCAGGGCCTCGACGTTGAATTTGCGTTTTAGCTTTTCAATGGCCGTTTCGACGTGAATCTGTCCTAAACCCGATAGTAGGACTTCCTTGGTTTCAGAATTACGATCCAATTTTAAGGCCGGATCTTCTTCGAGCAATTTGTTAAGTGATATGACGATCTTGTCTTCGTCTCCTTTTGATTTCGCTTCGATGGCAAACGAAATTAGAGAAGGCAGGGGATCAACGCACTGATAGATTATTTGGTTGGCTTCATCACAAAGTGTGTCGCCGGTGACGGTTTCTTTTAGCTTTGCAACGGCAACGATGGCACCCGGGCCGGCTCCTTTGGCCGGTTTTTGTTCTTTTCCGGTGATGGTTAAAAGCTGATTGAAGCGTTCTCTTGTTTCCTTGTTGGCATTGTAAAAGGTGCCGTCAGACCCAATAGTCCCGGAAACCACCCTGAAAATGGTCAATCGTCCGGCATAGGGATCTGCAAGGGTTTTGACCACAAAGGCGGAGAAAGGGGCTGACGGGTCCGGCAATCTTTCGACCTCCTGACCGGCAGCAGGGTCGGTACCGGTTTTGGCACCACGATCTTCGGGAGACGGCAGGGCATCGACGATCAAATCCATCAATAAATCGACTCCAATGTTGCGAGTGGCGGATCCGCACACAACCGGCACAAATAAACGGGTCAGGGTTCCTTTCCTCAAAGCCGCCGCCAGTTCTTGCTGGGTGAGTTCTTCTCCTTCCAGATAGCGTTCGACCAGTTCGTCGTCCGCCTCGGCAATATTTTCGATTAGATTTTCTTTTTCGGTTTCAACCGTTTCCTGCATATCTGCCGGTATTTCAATTTTTTTTGCCTGGCCATTTTCGTCGTAGGCAAAGGCTTTGCCGCTGATTAAATCGACCACGCCCTTGAAATCCGCTTCAGAGCCGATGGGCAGCTGAAGTATAATCGGCTTGGGCTTTAAGATTTCACCGGCGGCTTGAAAGGCAAGGGAGAAGTCGGCTCTCTCTCGGTCAAGCTTGTTGATAAAAATGACACACGGTTGATTGAACTCTGCAGCAAAATCCCAGGCTTGTTCGGTTTGAACTTTGATACCATCCACCGCATCGATAACGACAACGGCACCGTCGGCTGCTTGCAGACAGCTGCGGGTGTCTGAGAAAAAATTCTGATCACCGGGGGTATCGATAATATTGGTGGTGTATTTTTTCCATTCATATTGATGGAAACCAGAACTGATGCTCGATGTTCTCCTGAGTTCTTCAGGCTCAAAATCCATGGCCGCGTTGCCATCTTCTACCCGGCCCAGTCGTTTGATTGTTCCACTGTCAAACAACATGGCTTCTGCAAGAGAAGTTTTCCCTGCTCCGGAGTGGGCGACCAGAGCAACGTTTCTCAAACTTTCAACTTTTTCGCTCATTTAAGCTCCTCTCTAAATTAATCCCAATTGGTTATCGCTGCATTTGCTAATTTTTAACCTGACATCCATATCTGCTAAACTGAAAAAAAGCAAGCTCAAATATCAGATCAATTTCGGTCGTGCTCCAGGAGTGTGAAAAACTCGCGGTTTCCCTTCGGTCCGAGAATAGGAGATGGGATAATCTTGTGGGAGGACAATCCCATCGTATCAAAAAAAGCCGATAACCGGTTGATGACTTCCTGGTGAAGCTTGGCATCACGAACCACGCCGCCTTTTCCGACCTGGCCTTTGCCGACTTCAAACTGTGGTTTTATCAAAGCCAGTATGCGGCTATTTTCCTTCATATACCCAATGACGGCAGGAACGACAATTCTCAACGAAATGAAGGATACATCGATGGTTACAAGGTTGACCGGTTCAGGAATTACTTCAGGGGACATGTTTCGAATATTGGTGCGTTCGATCGCCACCACCCGGGGATTTTGCCTTAATTTCCAAGCCAGTTGACCGTAGCCGACATCGACCGCGTACACCCGCAGGGCGCCATGTTGCAGCAGGCAGTCCGTAAAGCCCCCCGTGGAGGCGCCGACATCCAGGCAAATACATCCGGCTGGATTCAATTCGAACGACTGCAGGGCGCCTTCAAGTTTTACCCCGCCACGGCTGACATACGGAATATCTTTTTCTTTAACTTTAATACAATCAGCTGCTGAAACTAAAAATCCCGCTTTGTCCACCGGCTGATTGTTTACCAGAATCTTGCCGGCCATAATCATGGCCCGGGCGCGCTGACGGCTTGTTGCCTGACGGTTTTCAACAAGCTGTAGATCCAGTCTTTTTTTGATGCTAACGGTTTCTTTCAATGATGTAGGTTGCCAGAGCGCGCAGTGGCTCTGCCTTTTTATCAAAATCTTCGAGAGCCTGCAGCGCCCCATTGACAAGGTTTTGTGCAAATTTTTTTGAAGAGTCAATGCCCAGAAGGGCAGGGTAGGTACTTTTAAGTCGTAATTTGTCTGTTCCCACGGCCTTGCCCATTTTTTGGGGATTTCCCTCGACATTGAGAATATCGTCGGCGACCTGAAACGCAAGACCGATAGACCGTGCGTAAGCTTTCAGGTTTTCCACCTGGTATTTCCGCGCATTGGCCAGCCAGGCGCCGCAAAGTAAGGAGGCTTCAATAAGTGCTCCTGTTTTCAGGGAATGCATGGCGTGCAGCTCTTCGACCGTCAAATGTTGGCCCTCGGCAGCCATGTCCAGCATTTGGCCGCGAATCATTCCCTGATATCCGGCCGCAGAAGAAATCAATTGAATGATCTTCAGCCAGATGGATGCTTGATTTTCACCGCTCACGTTTACCGATGACAAAACCTGAAAGGCCAAAGTCAGCAATGCATCTCCAGCCAGAATGGCGGTGGCCTCATCAAAGGCGACATGGGAAGTGGGTTTACCACGGCGAAGCTCATCATCGTCCATTGCGGGCAAATCATCGTGAATGAGGGAATAGGTATGCACCATTTCCAAAGCGCAAGCCGCTGGCATGACGGTCTGCAATTTACCGCCGGCGGCCTCGGCTGCCGCAAGGCATAAAATGGGACGAATTCGCTTACCGCCGGCCATCAGGGAATATTTCATGGCTTTGACAATTGGCTCAGTCGACTGGGCATCCTTAAAAATCTGATTCAGGGCAGCGTTAATTTGCCGGTTTTTATTTTCAATATAACTGCTTAGATCAAACATAAACCTTCAATCCGTTTTGAATGCTTGAAACGATATTCTTTAGTCATCAGATTTTTTTGGCGAAGATTCAATTTCATCTTCAAGAGGAACTTCAGAAACATTTTTTCCCTCTGAATCCCGCATCAATAGCGTAATTTTTTTTTCGGATTCGTCCAATTTTTCAGAACAATATTTTGAAATCTGGATTCCCTCTTCAAATTTTTTTATCGCCTTTTCCAGGGGTAAATCGCCGGTTTCTAAGTCGTGAACGATTTGTTCGAGTTGTTTCATTGCCATTTCAAACGTTTTTTTAGCCATGGGGTATTTTTCCTTTTACACGACAATAAAGCCGACCCAAAGCCACCATGATTTCCAGATTCTGGTCCAGATAAACGGTTTCAGAATCCCTTACAACCGTTTTGCCAGGTAAGGTGCGGGTAATACTGTATCCCCGCTTAAGGATCGCCACAGGGCTGAGGGCTTGTAGTTTTTCTGTAATCTCTCTAATTTTAATTTTATTTAATTTGATATATATTTCAAATATTTTATATAAGTTAGTTTTTATATAGTCAAGTTTTTGTTTAATATTTATAAACGTATAAACCGGATTATTGGCCTGGAGCCTGTCATCCCAAAGTTGGTGGTTTTTACGTTCGAGATGGATTCGATCGGACAGAATCCGGTTTAATCGTGATGCAAGGTCATCTATTTTAAGACTGGAATCTTCAATTTTTCGTCTGGGATCTCGTATACGTTTGGCATTTTCATTCAATTTATTTTTTATCTTATTGAAATAATTTTTTATTTCAATTTCTAAATGCATTTGAACGGCGTTTAACTGTTCTTGGAGCCGGGATTTTTGCGGGACAACCAATTCGGCCGCTGCAGATGGCGTCGGCGCCCGCATATCAGCTACAAAATCAGCGATGGTGTAATCGGTTTCATGACCTATGGCCGAAACCACGGGTAAATTGGAAGCAAATATCGCCCGGGCCACGGATTCGGAATTGAAGGCCTGCAAATCTTCCAGTGATCCGCCACCTCTGGCCAAAATGACCACATCCGTATCGTTTAATGTATTCAGCATATCCAGTGCATCGACAATCTGCTCTTCAGCGCCTTCACCTTGAACTTTAACCGGGATGATCTGGATCGGCAGATTTGGAAAACGGCGGTTGATGATCTGCAGGATGTCGTGGACAACTGCACCGGAAATTGAAGTTATGACGCTGATTTTAGTGGGTAGAAAAGGCAGTTGTTTTTTGTGAATATCATCAAAACAACCTTCGGCGGAAAGGCGACTTTTTAATTTTTCAAAAGCGATTTGCAAGGCACCGGCACCGGAGGGTTCCAGATACTCAATAATGATCTGGTAGGTTCCGCGGGGTTCATACACGCTGATTCGTCCCATGCCGATGACATTGATCCCATCTTCAGGTTCAAACTTGAGATTTCTTTGTTGTCCGCGAAACATCACGCCGCTTATCTGGGATGCCTTATCTTTTAATGTAAAATAGAAATGGCCGGAGGCTGGTATGCGAAAATTTGAGATT
>JASFSK010000211.1:0-7503 GCA_050114455.1 Desulfobacterales bacterium
AACGTGAGGTTCGATTTGACACCCGAAGGGATCATAGAGGCTATCCGGATGGCAGATGCGTTCGGTCGACACCTGAGTTAACCCCTCTGTTGCATAAACAACATGGCAAAGACTATTTAACAATCCGAAATCATTATTAAAAATGAAGCGCTAACACTATTTTATAGAATTCTCAAATAGTGAATTCGAAAGATGGGACCGATTTTGCCATGTTGTTTACCTTTCAGGAACGCCGGAGGACTTCAGCTTCTGTGTTGTCAAGGGTTCGAAGTAAAGAACTACGACGTCACCCTTGACGCCTGGAATCTGAAGCCCTCCGACGTTTGCAACGTTAGGGTTAATGGTCTCCGGGACCACAGCGGATCAATTCATTATATACGTGGACAAAATACTGTTTGCGATACCACAGATTTACCGTTTTTTAAAACTTATCTACGGGAAAAATGCAAAATTAAAGATTTTCCCACTTAATACACAACTGCACCTTCAGCAATCAAAAAAACACCTATGTCATAGACACAACCATAGATGCCCGAAAATCACGACATAGAGAAGAGAATCTTGATGCCCATTTGGAAACACAAAGACGCCAAAATCGGGTGCCTGGGATTCATAAGTCTACTCTTGGGAGCAGTTGTGCTGGCCATGGCTCTGTTCATAAGCGGGCCGTTGCCAACTGGCGCGTGGATCCTCGCGGGCGTATGTGCCGTGACCTTCGCCTGGGTGGTAAAAGCACAAAGAAAGTCTGAAAAACGCATTGCGGACTATCAGAAACGACGAAACGAGCGTGCAAGTGCCATATTAGAACAGGTGTTGATCGGCAAGAACCCTTCATGGCCATACTTCGTGTACCTGCGCCCCTTCAACATTGACGGGAAATTTATTGAAGCGCCACGACAGAGAGCGGACGATGCGTTTGTTGAAGAGTACGGCTTGCCGACAGCCTACCATGATTTAGAAAGCGCCCTGGCCCTCCTTGTATACCCTCACAGTCAGTTCGTCGCGCTGTCTGACGACCCAGGCAAAGCTGGAGCCGGTTACGTGCGGTCGACCGATCTTTCCTGGAAAGAGGAGGTACGCGCACTTTGCGAGCACGCTGAAGGCATATTCGTAGTGCCCTTTAACTTTGAAGGCACCGCTTGGGAAGTCGAGATGGTCATAAAGAGTAATTGGCTGCTAAAAACATTCTTTGTAATGCCAGCTCATGCTTCACTTCACCGGTTGCCCGGCTTTCGCCGGTTATCACTCGACTACCGAGATAAATGGGAGAAAGGGCGCGCGCGATACGGGATGTTGAAACTGCCTGAATACGACGAACAAGGCGCAGTGGTGCTGTTCGGCGATAGGATGCGTGTTTTCAGGGGCTTTGGCCGCAAGAGCTTGCGTATTGCGAATAAAAAACGCACAGATAGCGACCTCAATGCCCTACGCTCCATTTTGACCGAACTCTCTGCTGCCAATAAGTCGTATTAACTGTCCAGGGTAGGTGCTGGGAAAAAGTCCGATATGCCAAAAAGAAGACTCTCCGTGACTATGACATCCCCTTTTCCAATTGTCGGAATTGTTCGGTCTCTTTGATAGACTATTGGGGTTTTAGCAAGAATCTAAACTCTCGCATCTTCATAAACCGGCATGCTTATTACTACAATGTAGTATTATTTACTAAATTCTTGACATAAATAGCAAATTCAATTAGATATTGGGATAAATTATTAGCCATCCATCTACTGTTGCCTGGAATCGCAACGCTGATTGCACCCTCTCTCATTCTATTATTGATCTTAATCGGAACCCCATTCTGAGCTGAGTCTCATCGCGAATTTGATTTTACTTGCTGTTAATTATCACTATAATCAGTAATGAACGGAGGATAGTCATATGGTAAATTCAGAATCAGACATACCAAAGGAGTCAGAAAAATTGCTTTTGAAGTGGCAATTTCGCTTTAGAAAATCAGAACATGCTCATTACAGAAGTGCCAATTCTTGGCGAATCTTTAAACAGAGGGAAATTTAAAACCCTTGCTTGCATGAGGACGCGAAGTTTCAAGCGGATGGCTGGCAGAAGCCGTTCGAATCGAGAGGGTTATGCACGGTTCTGTGAGGGCTTAGGGGTGAAATTTTTCCAGGCCACTCGACTAAAAATTATTACGAAATTTCATGCATGGCAAATTATTCGTAAAACTCTTTTTAATAATCAATGAGGGGAGAAATGAAACCGAGAGTTTTGGTTTTTGATGAAAATGAAGCTCTTAATGTAACTCTTAACAATATACTTGTTGAGCGTGGATTTGAAGTATTCACTTTTTCAGATCGTGGTGTATGTCCTCTTTTTCACAAGGTTGATCACATTGCTATGTCCGATACTATCTGTTCGGACATAATTATTTCAGATCTTTATTTGCCTAACATAGACGGATTAGAACTAATTAGAGATCGGATAGATAAGGGCTGTAAAGTCAAATGCCGAGCCCTTATGTCAACAACTTGGTCTGAAACCGATTGGCACTATGCACATAAACTTGGGTGTAAATTATTTCGCAAACCATTTAATCTTAAAGAAATATTGGAATGGCTGGATGATTGCGCAAAAAAAATTGATGCCAATAGAAAGCTATTAGTTTTAAGCCGAGAAAAAAATAGCTGATTTCAGATCATAATATATCAAAAATATCATCCTCATGAATACCGATGTGCCGTCCCATACGCTCGCATACAGCAACCTGATTGAGTCCGTCACGGATGAACTTGAAATCGAAGCGATCAACGATGACCAATTGGCCGCAATCATATACACTTCCGGCAAAACCGGAAACCCAAAAGGTGTCATGCACACCCACAAGAGTCTTTATGCCAATGCCAAAATGCAGAAGAATTCCATCGATATCCCTTCTGGTGTTATCGGCATCAGTGTGCTCCCGTTGTGCCATTCCTATGGCATCGCCAATATGAACTTCGGCGCCCTGATAGGAGGCGGAAGAAGCGTTCTACTCAGTTCTTTTGACATTGACGCCATCTTTTTTGCCATCGAAAAATACAATGGCTTTGTTATGGGGGCTATCCCTTAAATTTAATTGATAAAACCATGATAAAGGGTTATCAGAAGATGCCGATGTGAAAGCTTCACGGTCTATTTTAGCCTTTTGGAGGCTTTTTTCGTCCTATGAAATTAACATAGTTCAACAACGATTTTTTATCCAACCACTAGCCAATATATTTTCTTTACAAAAAATAGAGGAGTTAAAATGACATTATCTAATGAGACAAAGAATGAGATGGCGGCGTATCAATCGAGCCCTTTTGAAGATTTGACAATACAGGAGGCTTTGACAATCATCGCTGTCTATGCTGCTCAAATGGATCCTACAAAATGTGAAGAAGATGTCAAACGAATTGTAGCTACAGCCGCCCATCTTCCGGAGTTTGTCGCAAAAAAAGAAAGCATAACCTCTTTTGTAAATAAATTTATAAACTCGATGCAAGCGATGGACTCACAGAAAGCAGTGGAAATTGCATCCAATGAATTAACGATGGAGCTGCGCAAAACAGCCTTTAAACTAGCTGCTGAGGTTGCATTGCCAGATAAGGTGTTAACCGATAAAAAAAAGTCGGTTCTTGACAGCCTCGAAAAAAAGTTGTCGATTAGCAGTGAATTTGCCCAAAAAACGATTGAAAAGTTTATTACATGAAAGGGATTGATAGAAATACAAAATGCCCCAAGGTACAGGATGCGTTCAAAATCAATGCTCCAGTGCAATACCGGCTAACTTATTGGCTCCTTCAAGACTGTTCGCTTCTGCCAGAAAGCATCCATTATGGCAATAAAGGGCATCTTGAACATCAGAAATATCGGCAAAATCCTTTTGTCGTCCTGCCCACTCTGCAGGCAGCAATTTAGAATATTCAAACTTTTGTTTTTTTTTGGGAACACTTCTCAACGCCCATGTCTTTCGATGTGTGGGAAAAATAGCAAATAGGGCATTTTCAGATTCGAGTGCAATAAAATTTAGCCATGTTTTGTCAAACTTGTCGAATATCAATATTCGGGGGTCTTTGGCATTTTTTATGGTTTTGCGGATGTTCGGTAATGCAACTTCAAATAATTCTTTGGCCAATTTAATCTGCCTTTTCATATAAGTGGTGGCAAAATTAAATGCGCGGTCAAATCCTATTTTTACCTTATCATCATCATCGACATATCGCGGCACAAAAGAATCAATGATATCTGATAATGTATGAAATCCTACCCCTTCAATTTTGGTTTTATAAATTTCAATTCCATTATCATCCGCATCAACTGCCTGGACGATGACAGAATCGATATATTCAGCTGTTTGAGACGATCCACACAATGATTGACCATACTGTTTCCACACCAGTCCAAAAGAGGCGTAGGGAATTCCCGAATCTCTTTTAATTGAAAAACTTCTCTGATGGTGGTCGAAAATAAGTTTTTCAGGATCATAAACGTGGCCCACGTCCACAATTATGTCGGCTCTTTTATAAATCTGTTCATCTCTGCTGCGAACGATTTCAAGATCAGGGAAAATCAATTTCAATACAGCAAGCGCAAATATTTCATCAGCATGAAAGCGCCCATCATGAGTTGCGGCTATCATAAATTAATTTGTCCATTTTGGTTTTAGGTTGACAAAAAAGGTGGCAGAAAACCACAAATAGATGAATTAATCAAGTAAAAATCTGCTCATAGGATAACGGACAAACCATTTACTCTGAGTCTGCGCTATTTGAAATCCATAAAATATCGAATTGAGAAATGATAAAGATATGTTGAGCCCTCAAATTTGACACATGGCCACATTTGCGGTATTTCAAACTTACCATCCTTAGTTCCATACTATTTCATTTCGATCTTCTTTATTCAAAAATTGACGGAGAGCATTAAATTGGACTGCCCGGGTTGCCAATCTAAAAATCCTCAGGGAGCAAAGTTTTGCGTTGAATGCGGAAATAAATTGGAAGTTGTTTGTCCTCAATGCCAAACAATCAATTCTCCGAGCTTTAAATTTTGCAGCGAGTGCGGCAACCAATTAATCAAGCCATTAAAAAAGGCCACTAACGACCTCTCATTTGACGAGAAATTAGAAAAGATTCAACGGTATCTACCAGAAGGTGTTACCGAAAAAATATTATCTCAAAGAGATAGGATTGAAGGATTAGCGGAGCCGGGAACCACCTATGTAACTGAAGATACATTTAAGCTGACTGAGGGATTTTTTCGATTTGAAGCATTGGGAGAAAAGCAGGTCAAAGGCAGGGTAAAGCCAATCGGAGTATACAGGGTAATTGGTTCCAGCAGCAGAAGGACACGGTTTGATGTCAGCGCAGAAACAGGTTTGACACCCTTTGTCGGCAGGGAACGCGAATTGGAGTTGTTGCTTGATGGATTTGAGCGGTCCAAAGATGGAAAGGGTCAGGCATTTTCTATTGTTTCAGAAGCCGGATTGGGCAAATCCAGATTGTTGTATGAATTCAGGAAATCGATCGCCAGTGAAAATGTTACTTTCTTGGAAGGAAAATGCCTATCTTATAGCCGCGGTTCAGCATATCATCCCGTGATTGATATCCTGAAATCCAATTTTGACATTCAAGAGGAAGATGGAAATTTAGATATCATCAAAAAGGTCAGAACCGGCTTAAGAATATTATCCGTTGATGAACCTACGGCACTCCCATATCTGCTGGAGCTTCTAACCGTCACTGAAAGCGGACACGACAAAGGTCAGTTAACTCCTGAAGCAAAAAAGGTAGGAATAGCAGAGGCGATAAGACTATTGATCCTGAAGAGCTCTGAGAGCCAGTCACTCATTTTGGCTTTTGAGGATTTACATTGGATTGATAAGAGTTCAGAGGGCTTAATAGAGGATATATTGGAACATATACCAGCCATGCGAGTTTTACTAATATTGACTTACCGTCCTGAGTTTGATCTTTTTTGGGCAGGAAAATCTTATCACAGCCAACTTAATTTAATCCGACTCTCTAACCGTGAGAGCTTGTCGTTAATTACGCATCTGCTGGGTACCGAAGCCATTGACGATCGTCTTTTAGAGTTCATCCTTGATAAAGCAGAGGGGGTTCCTTTTTTCATCGAGGAGTTTATAAAATCTCTAAAGGACCTCAAGATGATTGAGAAAGATGCTAAAAAATATCATCTGGCAAATGATGTCAGTCAAGTGACCATTCCTTCCACGATCCAAGATGTACTGATGGCCCGGGTAGATTCATTGAGTGGTGATGCCAAAGAGGTACTTCAGACGGGCTCGGTAATCGAGAGAGAATTCAGTTATGAATTAATCAAACATCTCATGATCCTCCCGGAACAGAACTTGTTAGCCTGTCTTTCAGCTCTAAAGGAAGCAGAGCTTGTCTATGAAAGGGGAATATTCCCTCAGTCAGTGTATGTTTTTAAACATTCTTTAACCCGCGAAACGGTTTATAACACCTTGCTTCAGAAGCGGAAGGTTGAAATTCACAAAGCGATAGGAAAGACAATCGAAAAAATCTACGCTGATAAATCCGAAGAGTTTTATGAAACGATAGCTCACCACTCATTCCTTGGAAAAGATTGGCAGCGTGCCTTTAAATACAATAGAGAAGCTGGTTTGAAAGCTCATTCTTTCTCTGCATATGAGGAAGAGCAAAGGTATTTTGCAGCTTCAATCGAGGCGATAAAAAATCTCCCGCGAACAAACAACCGTATTCTTGAGGAAATCGATTTGCGTTATAATATGAGGGCGGCTCTTTTTCCTTTGGGCAGACATAATGAATGGGCCGAGCACATAAAAAAGGCTGAAGCATTATCCAAGGAAATGGCTTGGGCGCTTTCATAATTGCAAATAATGCTGCAGTGACAAAAAAGATTTTTCAATTCGGAAAAGTTAAATTCGATTGGGAGGCTTCATGCGAATAGCAATTTTTGGATCAGGTTCAATTGGCGGCTACTTTGGAGGTCGGCTCTCCCGAGCTGGGGAAGATGTTGTTTTCGTAGCACGCGGAGAACATTTGAACGCTATGCTTACGCAGGGGTTACGGGTGGATAGTATAAATGGCGACTTCGTGTTGCCGCCGGTTCAAGCAACTGACAATCCATCTAAAATCGGCAAAGTTGATATGGTATTGGTCGGTGTCAAGGCCTGGCAAGTGCCCGAGGCAGCTGAAGCCATACGGCCAATGATAGGACCAGAAACATTTGTCCTGCCGTTGCAAAACGGACTTGAGGCACCCGCCCAACTATGCGAAATATTAGGAGAGCAACATGTCCTGGGCGGCTTATGTGGTCTATTTTGTTATATGGCCGGGCCAGGTCACATCATCCATGCCGGAACAGATTCAATTTTTCAACTATATTCAAACTGCATCATCATAAGGAGAAAATATGAAAATAATGTTCTCAATCACAGCTCTGTCATTTATTTTTGCAGTGATGTCTGCCCATTCGGCAGACACCATGAAGGCATTTCCCCCAGCCGAGAAGGGAATG